>JACSSI010000823.1 GCA_014879345.1 Anaerolineae bacterium
CCAGAAACGGCCGTTCTCCTAAACAATTTCAACATCGCCTGGGTCATGGCCGACTACATCCACATGCCCACCCGCATCACCTATCGCACGGCTGATTTCCTCTACCTGCGTTTTATCGGCCCTCACGGGCAGTTCGCTACCAAAGACCATGAGATTGTGGACAAAACGGCCGTTCTGCAGCAGTGGGTTACACAAATTAGAGAACATGAGGGGGAGATAACGGCCGTTTACGCCTTCTTCAACAACGACTATTCCGGTTACTCACCCGCCACCGCCAACAAATTCAAGCAAATCGTCGGACTCGCCCCCGCAGAAATCCGCCCCTACCAACAAGGTCGCCTACTTTAAGAACCCGAATTTAACCTACATTAACTCGTCGGTTTCTTTTGTAAATCAATTTTCTTAAACAAGCAAAAACAATTGTCCATAATAGTAACCCGCCCACAACAAAGAATTGATCTGAGTTTGACTGTGCATCAAAGTCCATTAATTCCACTGCGGTAGGGTTATCATTATACATATAACGCAAGGAGCCAAAATAACTAACACCAACCCCACTGCCAATCTGCATCAAAGATGTATACTGACCGACGTACTCCCCCTTATCATCGAGTGTGATCGCTGAATTCCACACGTCGCCATCTTCATCCGCTGCACTGATATATTTCAAACTTTGGTTAGTCCAATCATAGTAGCTTATCGCTGGATGATTATTAATAACAGCCATACTTGTAAACCATCCTACACTCCCATCGCTATCTAGTACAATTGGCGTTCCCCAACTACTGCCGTTCGCATCATTAGCCCGTACATACATGAGGTCACGGTTATTGGAAGCAAAGAAACTAATTGCGGGTCGCCCATTAACTTCAATCAACGAATTGTACTGTGCAGAAAGATTCCAATTTATAGGTGTTCCCCAACTATTACCAATAGCATCATCTGCTCGAATATACTGTAATCCCTGAGAACTTCGAGATACAATGGCTGGATTTCCATTGATAATTGCCAATGAAATATCGTTTCCTGATCCACTGGCAACTAATTGTGGAGATCCCCATGTGGTTCCATTTTCATCCAAAGCCCTAATAAACTTCAGATTTGAACCAATCCGAGGTTTTTCCATGTATGCGATAGCTGGATTACCATTAACAATCGATAATGATGCATATTGACCTACATCACCCAGACTATCTAAAGTTATTGGAGAATCCCAATTTGTGCCATCCTCGTTTAAAGCCCTCACATATTTCAAATCTCTACTAGTGTAATCATAATAACTGATGGCTGGATTACCATTAACCGCCATCAGCGTTGTATAGCGACCAATATCTGTACTCGATTCATCTACAACAACGGGAATTCCCCAAGAAGTTCCAAGACTATCATTAGCACGTACATAGCGTAACTCACGGCGACCAACTGCTGGATCATGATAACTAATAGCAGGACGGCCGTTTATCATCGCCAACGAGGTATACGTCCCCCCTTCACCCTCGCCTTCATCCACAAGTGTATCTGACCCCCAGGCGTTGCCATTCACATCTGTGGCTCGAATAAACTTCACATCGGCGTTATCTGCATCCAAATAACTAATTGCCGGATTGCCATCGACAATAACCAATGTGGTGTAGCGTCCGCTATCGATCCCATCATCTAAAACAAGAGGATTCCCCCAGTTTGTACCTGCATTATCGAGAGCACGTACATATTTGAGATCTCTATCAGCAAGTTCATAATAGCTAACCGCTGGATTGTTATTCACAATATCCAAAGAGATAAATATACCAGTAGCGGATAAAAGATTAGGCTCACCTGAACCAGCATCAGCTACAAAAATAGACGTATTCCAAGTTTCTCCATTAGCATCCTCTGCTCGAATGTATAATAAATCATCGTTTGTATCATCAAAATAGGCAATAGCAGGATGACCAGAAACTTCAGCTAACGCACTTGATTTACCCACATTACCAGCACTGTCAACAATAATAGATATTCCCCAACTACCCCCATCCATATCTGTAGCCCGAACATACCTCAAGTCATCATTGCCGCCTTGAGCGGTAGAACCATCATAATAGCTAATAGCTGGATTGCCATTGATGATTGCCATAGAAATGTAATATGCGAAGTCATCTAAAATTGTAACTGGCGTCTTCCAACTAATACCATTGGCATCATTAGCGCGAATAAAACGCAATTCAGGTGCAGCAGAATCCAAAGATGAATAACTAATAGCGGGATTACCGTTTACAACTAACAAGGTAGGATATTGTCCCCCATTATTTGTATCTAAAATCATAGGATTTCCCCAGCTTTGACCCGTAGCATCATTGGCTCTGACATATCGTAAATGCATTTTATCAGTCGCCACATAAGCATTGGTTGCCATGTAAGCAATTGCTGGATAGCCATCAATAACTGTCAATGAAGTGAATTGTCCATGTCCGAAAACATTATCCGCAATGCCTTCAGCATCGATCAACACGGGATTCCCCCATGAAGTCCCTTCAGAGTTTGTGGCACGGATATACATCAATGCGTCTTTTGTGAAGTCGATATAGGCTATCGCTGGATGGCCATCAACAACAGCCATTGATGAAAACGTACCCACATTGCCTTTACCTTCATCAATCACAATCGGTGT
>JACSSI010000824.1 GCA_014879345.1 Anaerolineae bacterium
AGTCTTTAAAAATTAAATCGGGTAATGAATTTGTCACTCCCGCGAAGGCGGGAGTCCAGTCAGTGGATTTCCGCCTTCGCGGGAATGACAGTGTTACCTGATTATTTTCTTAAACTGCAAGAGCGTGGAACGAGTAGTACGAGCAGTTATAAGGTGGTATCCACGTAACAGGTCATGGCAGCTTGCATGAATTCTGCCATGCCTGGCCGATATTTTTCATAATAGGCACGGAATTCGTCGTTTTCCACATACATCTGTCCCCAAGCACGATACATCTCGGCGGGAATTGCCATGAAGCGACTCATCATAGCGTAATGACGGCCGATTGCAGCTTGCACTACCGGATCATCTGGGGCTTTGTCCATCAGGCTTGCCAGCGTTTGGTTCACTTCTTCGCCTTCCGCTTTTAAGGCATCCCACTCCGGTTTTGATAGGCTGCGTACCCATTGTTCTGATTTTGTCACGGCCTCCTCACCATATTTTTCGCGGGCTTCTCGTGGATACCGCTCTTGTTGTTCCGGGGTGAACCCTGCGTAGAGTTCGTCATCTGTCATACTCATATTGTCCTCCGTAAGTTTTTGAATGGTTTTGTCGATGGTTGTCATGAGGCTTGCCAATCGAGCCGCTTGAGCTTGCAGCAGACGGCGATGGTATTCCAAGGTCGCATAGTGGCAGGGTGGCGAGTGGGTTTTACTTTGCAACTTTGCCACTCTGCCACTTTTATAACGTGTAGTACAGAATACGATGTGCTTGCCGTGCAAATTGGAACATGCCGCTCGCTTTGAAGCCGAGGCGGAGGCCGAAGGGTAGGTAGTCGAGTTCGGGGGCGTCGGAGAAGGCCCATTCTTCCTGGAACTGGATGCCTTCGGCCCAGGTTTCGATGGTGTGGGGGTCGTTGATGCCCCATTGCAAGGTGGCGCCTGTTTTCTTGAGTGAAGGGTGACGGCCAGCGTTATCGGCGGTCATTTTGCTGAAGGCGTCGAAGATGAGGTGGCTGCCGGGGAAGCGTTTGTGCAGGGTCAGTATGAGGGCTTTGACGTCAGACTCGCTCAAGTACATGAGCAGTCCTTCCGCAATGATGAGGGTAGAACGGCCGTTTCGGCTCGGCTCAGTGCGTGCGTTTCGACTCGGCTCAGTGCGTGTGTTTCCTTCCACCCTATCCAACCAGCCCAACGCCGTCACCGATGACGCAATCATATGCACCCGGTCGGTCTCGTCAAAAAAGGTGCGCCGCAGTTCAATCACATCAGGCAAATCCAAATCAAACCACTCGGCCAATTTTGGTTGCAGCCGATCATAACGGGCATCCAGACCGCAGCCCAGATGCAAGACCAGACTATCTGGATGCGCTGCCAGAAATGCCCGCGCATACTCGTCCAGCTTTTTGGCGCGGAGCAATATCATGGCACAGGTTTTGGCAGGCACATCCAGCGCAGAAAATTTGTAATCTACCTGCGCCATAATCTCCTGTGCTTTTTCATCGAGCAGGATGGGGTTCTTCTTTTTCGCTTTACAATAGAGAGGGATGAGCAAGGTTTCTTGCTCGGCCATCAAGAATGGTTTCTGCATTTTGCATACCTAAAAACGGTTACACAGAGAACGGGGAGAAGTCACAGGGAACCACAGAGAAAAAAGAGCAGGATTTCTCTTTCAACTATCTGCGTATCTCCGTGTCATCTCTGTAATCCTCTGTGTTCCAACTTTACTCTACATCAAGCCGCTAAAACTGCCGCCATCTACCTGCATCATCAAGCCGGTGACGTAACTGGCAGCTGGGGAAACCAGGAACGCGACCACGTTGCCAAATTCTTCAGGCGTTGCCATGCGGCCCATAGGGATGGCGCTGGTCACTTTGTCGCGTTCTGATTCCAGGGTGGTGCCGTTCGCTTCAGCGCGGTATTCAAAGATGTGGTTCACGCGATCTGTCGCCGTCCAGCCAGGCAGGATGGAGTTGACACGGATGTTTTCGGCAGCCAGTTCTAAGGCCAACGATTTTGTCAGGCCAACGACACCAGGGCGCAGGACGTTGGAGAGCAGCAGTCCGCTAATGGGTTCTTTGACGGAGATGCTGGTGACGGTGAGGATGTTGGCACAATCGCTTTGGCGCAGATAGGGCAGTGCCGCTTTCACCAGATGCACGACGCTCATCAGGGTCAGGTCGATGGCTTGCTGCCAGGCGTCCAGGTTGGTGGTGTCGAAGGTGCCGCCGGGTGGGCCGCCAGCATTGGTGATGAGGATATCGAGGCCGCCAAAGTGAGCGGCAACATCGGCCACAAGCTGGTCTATTTGCTCTTTTTGGGTAACGTCGCAGGTGAAGGAGGCGATATTTTTGACGCCTAATTCTGCCTTTAGTGCGTTTTCTGCCTCAGCCAGTTTCTCGGCAGAACGGGCGCACAGGGCAACTTTTGCCCCTTCTTTTGCCAACTGCCGCGCGGCGGCAAAGCCCAAACCGGTGCTAGATGCCACGACCAATGCTACTTTATCTTTTAAGCCTAAATCCATTGTAAACCTCCAAATTTAGTTAGTGCGTAGTGCGTAGAACGTAATTGTCTGGGCTACGCACTATTTTTTACAATTCTACTTTTAACTGCACGCTGCCAATGGTAATCACATCACCGCTGCTGACAACGGCCGTTTCCCCTAAAAT
>JACSSI010000038.1 GCA_014879345.1 Anaerolineae bacterium
GGATTTGTGGTGAATCCCATATTAACAAAGTTAAGCCTTTTCTTTTAATCGACTTTGGAAACGTCCTGGGGAGTTCTCTGTGAGCGAACGCAACGTTCATCTGATCTCACGCCGAAGCCACGATGAATGAAAATATGGCATCGAATTAACGCTAATTGACGCGAATTATTTAGCTTTATCCATCAATAGCAGCAGTGGAATCCTAATGCTTCCCTCAAGTCAGGGTTCTGCCTTGCAAGGGATCGTAAATGGTTTTTTTCATGGCGCGGTTCATGAGGCCAGGGAACAGTTTGCCTGCGGCGGCAAAGAGTTGATTACCCACACCGGGAATGTAGTGTGTCTGCCTCGTTTGCACGGCTTGGAAGATGCCTTCAGCCACCTGCTCGGGCGGCAAACGGCGTGATTCACGGCCGTTATCAGGGCTGTATCTTCTGGCATGTTCAGTCCGGGTTGGGCCAGGGTAGACGATCAAGACATGGCGTTCACGGCCAAAGGCAGCGCCCAGACTGCGCCCATACGCCGCCAAACCATCTTTGGTAGCAGCATAAACAGCCGCTCCCGGATAGCCCACATAGTTTGACAAGGAAGACAACAAAACCAGTGAACCAGCCTCAGCCAGTTTGTGGTTGGCTTCAAGAATTGCCGTCAACCACAACGGCGCACGCAAATTAACATCAACCACCTTCATCTGCCGTGCCAGTGGTATATCGGCAAAACCACCCACAGCGTTGATACCGGCATTGTGGATGAGCACGTCGATGGCCGCGCCAGCAAGGAGTTGAGAAACGGCCGTTTCCACCCCAGCTTCCGTACTCAAATCCGCAATCACAAACGACGCCTCTGCGCCCATTTCCGCCAGTTCCACAACCACATCAGCCGCCCGTACCGCATCCACATCCACCCCACAAATCCGATACCCCGCCCGGCCAAATCGCAGCGCCAACGCCTTGCCAATACCGTCAGCCGCCCCCGTAATCACACAAGTCGGCGCCTCAGCAGATCGTTGGCTGTTGACTGTTGGCTGTTGGCTGTTAGCAGTTTTCCTCCGCATAACCGGGTCTACCACAAAGCCAAACTGCCGCCCTGCCATGCCCAGCAGTTGATTGCCCACACCGATGGTCGTAAACGGCCGTTTCCCCTCAATCGCCGCCACAATCCCAGCCGCCACCTTCTCCGCAGACGGGAATGTCTCCCAGGCCATCGTTTCCTGAGAAATGCCCATTTTTTCATGCAGACCAGTACGCGTGGCGCCAGGCTGAATAAGCTGCACCACCACCTGTCCCCGCCACTCCACCTGCAAACTGCGTGCAAAGCCAGAAAGCGCCGCCTTTGTCGCCGAATAGACGGCGTAATCAGGCGTTGGCAAATCGGCAGACACAGAACCAATAAATACCACCTGCCCTTTGCCAGCAGGCAGCCAGGGCAGCAGCGTATGTGTCAACGAGATGGGCGCTGCTAAATTGACAGTGAGAAGCCGATTGACGCTCTCTGGAGATTGTTCAGCAAAACGGCCGTAAAAACCGGTTCCGGCATTATGAACCACCACATCCAGCCGATCAACGTTGCGCTCGCCTAGCATCTCAACAAGCTGCGCCGCACAATCTGGCTGAGCCAAATCCACCTGAAAATAATCAGCCTCAGAAAACTCATCAGCTAAATGTGCTAACTCAGCCCAGCGTCTGCGACCTAACAGCAACGGCCGTTCTCCCCGCGCCCTATACCTTCTCGCCAATGCCAGACCAATTCCGTCTGTCGCCCCCGTAATCAAAATCCTTCGTGGCTCTGTCATACACCTTCCTCATCATAAAACAGCCTCCTGTTCGATAACCCCAGGAGGCTGTTTTTTTTGACTGGTTTGTAGCAATTTTACTCGCTACACGCAATTTCTCAACTAGAAAACCTATCTGCAAGTATCCCGGACAACGTTGGCTGGCCGATTTCTTGCAGCTCGTAACGCACACGCTGATTAGGCAATTTGATGTCAATCAACTTAGCTAAATCAATCGGCGTCGCCACAATCACCATGTCCACTGGCGCCTGATTGATGGTCTCTTCCAAATCCTGCATCTGAGAACGGCCGTAGCCCATCGCTGGCAAAACAGCACCCGTGCCAGGATATTTCTCATAAGTAGCCGCAATAGAACGAACGGAAAACGGCCGTGGATCCACAATCTCAGCCGCATCAAAATAGTGAGCAGCCACCACACCCGCCCCATACGCCATCTCGCCATGCGTCAACGTCGGACCATCCTCCACAACCAACACCTTTTTACCACGAATCGCCATCGGATCATCCACAAAAATCGGTGAAGCCGCCTTCACAATAACAGCCTCTGGATTAACCTTACGGATATTTTGCTGAACAGTCACCACCGCCGCATTATCGGCCGTATCGACCTTGTTGATCACCACCACATCCGCCATACGCAAATTAGTCTCGCCAGGATGGTAACGTAATTCATGCCCGGGACGGTGCGGATCCGTCACCACCACATGCAAATCCGGTTTATAAAACGGCACATCATTATTACCGCCATCCCAGATAATCACATCTGCTTCCTGCTCAGCCTGGCGCAAAATTGCTTCATAATCTACACCCGCATAGATGACAGCACCCCGCTCCACATACGGCTCGTACTCTTCCCGCTCCTCAATCGTGCATTCATGCCGATCCATATCCTCATAACTGGCAAATCGCTGCACAGCCTGCGCCGCCAAATTACCATATGGCATCGGATGGCGAATCGCCACAACACGCTCGAAGCCTAAGTCTTTCTGCAAAATCTCCAAAATCCGACGAGAAGTCTGGCTTTTGCCGCAGCCTGTACGCACAGCACACACAGCTACCAGTGGCTTAACCGATTTGATCATCGTCTGTGCAGGACTCAGGAAACGGAATCCGGCCCCAGCCGCCAATACCCGCGATGCTAAATGCATCACATATTCATGCGAGACATCAGAATATGAAAAAACCACCTCATCCACATTGTGCTCAACGATCAAAGCCTCCAACTCATCCTCGGCATGAATCGGAATCCCTTCAGGGTACAGCTCACCTGAAAGTTCTGGTGGATAGCGTCTCCCGTCGATATTGGGAATTTGCGTGGCTGTAAATGCTACTACACGAAAATTCTCGTTGTTGCGAAAATAGGTATTGAAGTCGTGAAAATCACGGCCAGCTGCGCCTGCGATGATCACTCGTTGGGTTGATAAACTCATGCTAAATATTCTCCTTATAAGTGGGTTAATTGGGAATAGTGTGAACGGCAGCGTCGTTCAAGGCAGGATCATATCATCTAATTGGCGTTTAACCATTTCCAAATAGAAGATATTCGCATAGATCGGAAAATTTACCTATTTTGAAAGATTATGTTGATTGATATTTGATCTTATGAAAAGTAATGCTATAATGCTCACAGGATTAAGTTACATAATCCGTTAACAATAATCAAGCCGCCAACACTTGTAAAGACCCAGGATCACAAGCTAGCAGTTTTAAGCTGCCTTGTCCCACATTTTTATCGTTTACTATTCGATCTACATTTTTTGTTATATTAGATGTATATATTGCTATACGCAATTGATCGACCTGGAACTTATAGGAGTGGTTGGCGATGGATGAGCAATTACTCGCCTTTCTCGATTTTCTGCAAGAAGAATATAAATATTCCAATAACACCACAGCTGCTTACAAGAATGATTTAGGACAGTTTATGAAATTCTTGCAAGCTGGGCAGTATGATATTAACGACTGGTCAGATGTCACTCCAGAGATCGTTGATGATTATGTGGCGTTTATGAAGGAAAAAGCTTATGCTTCTTCTTCTGTTGCCCGTAAAGTTGCCGCCGTCAAGTCGTTTTTCAACTTCTTGTTTGCGCGTGGCATCATTGAAGATAATCCGACAACAAATGTAGATTCGCCCAAGGTTAAAAAGCGTTTGCCCAAAACGCTTACTGCCGAAGATATTGATAAATTGCTGCAAGCCCCCCAGCAGAAACGTTCTCCCAAACATTTACGTGATACGGCTTTGTTAACCATGTTATACAGCACCGGTATGCGGGTCACTGAAGTGGTCTCTTTGCGGGTGGATGATGTGAATTTGCAATCGAATATCCTTCATTGCCATGGTAAGGATGAACAACTGCGTGATTTACCCTTGGATAAAGAAACACATAATGCTGTGGCAGCTTACCTGGATGGTGGTCGGCAATATCTCGTTAAAAACAAAGAGGAAGATGCGTTGTTTCTCAATCATCGTGGTCAGCAGTTGACTCGCCAGGGTTTGTGGCTGATCATTAAGGCATATGCGAAGAAGGCAAATCTGAGCGGTGAAGTGACGCCGCATACGCTACGGCATAGTTTTGCTGCGCATAAATTGGATGATGGCTCGGATTTGCAAGAGGTCCAACGGCTTTTGGGTCACGCTAATATTTCTACTACACAAATTTATACACAACTATCTGACGATGAGAAAGCGTCAGCATAAGTAAATATTTCCATGTCTGATTTTATTCCCCACGCTTATATTGACGAGGCGGCAACGGCCGTTCGCGCACTCACGCAGTATCAACCCACCATCGGTCTGGTGTTGGGTTCCGGCCTAAGTGGTCTGGCTGATGAAATTGAAGCGCCAGACATTATCCCTTACGAGAAAATTCCACATTGGCCTGTTTCCACGGTGCAAGGACACAGCGGCCGTTTGGTAATTGGGACGCTTGAAGGGAAAACCGTGCTGGTGCAGCAAGGTCGTTCTCATTTTTATGAAGGCTACTCCCCTGCTCAAATCACGCTGCCTGTAAGGGTGATGCGTGCGTTAGGGATTCAAACGGTTATTTTGACGAATGCTGCTGGTGGTATCAATCGAGATTTTAATGCAGGTGATCTGATGCTTATCAAGGATCATCTCAATTTCGTGGGCATTGCTGGCAATAATCCACTGCGCGGCCCTAATGATGATTCTATCGGCCCACGCTTCCCAGATGTAACTCATGCTTATACACCGGCACTGAGGGATTTGGCAAAGAAAACGGCCGTTTCTCTCAATATTTCTCTTCATGAAGGTGTTTATGCTTATGTGGCTGGTCCCAGTTTTGAAACCCCGGCTGAGCTGCGCTTCTTGCATATGATTGGTGCGGACGCGGTTGGCATGTCTACAGTGCCGACGGTATTGGTGGCGGCTCATGCGGGTATGCGCGTTCTGGGCATTTCCTCAATCACCAATAAAGCGATTCTCGATCCATCCACTGGTGCGGAAGTTAGTCATGAAGAGGTTTTGGAGACTGGCAAAATCATTGTGCCACGTTTAATAAGCCTGCTGCATGGTATTCTGCCACATTTGTAAACAGAATATACCCTTTAAAATTTAAAAGCCCCGTCAACAATTTGACGGGGCTTTTTTGTTTCTATCAAACTAGAACAACTTTAATTTTCTTCTTCGCTGTCTTCTTCAACATCAACTTCGACAACTTCTTCATCAACTTCCACAACTTCTTCTTCATCTTCATCTTCGGCAACGGCCGTTATTTGTTCAACAACTGCGCCATCTTCTGTGACAACCGCAGCCACATAACCAGCCGCGTCATCTGTGACGACGGCCGCTTCATAGGCTATGCCATCTTCTGTGGCAATCATGCCTTCATAAGCCACACCATCTTCAGTTACAACAGCAGATTGTGCCATGACGGTACCTTCTGCCAGAACAATTTCGGTAATTTCTGCGTCATTTTCGCCAACGGCCGTTCTGGTAATATCAAGTTCGTCATCTGTCTCAACAGCAGAATAAGCCACCTCTTTACCGGCGGCTAACTGCGCGGCAATATCAGCGGAAATAGATTCTGTGACCACCTGCGCACCAGCTTCTGCCAGAGCATCTTCCAGATCAGCGACCCAGGTGTGTTCAATCACGGCCACGATGGCAGAGGTACCAGGCAGCAAACCTTCGCCAATTTGTTTGAGACGGCTGTCAGGAAAACCACCATCTTTCATCTTTGCTGCCAAACCACCAATTAACGCGCCAGCAGCGCCGACCAGCACCACAGGGCCAGCCAACAACCCAATAGCACCACCGACAACAGCCCCGATGCCTGCGCCTTTACCGCCACCCATATCGTGTACATCTTTGATATGCAATTTATTTTTCTGATCCCGGCGAATCACTGCCGCATCTTGAATTTTAATAAGATGCTCTTTCTTGGCCTGCTTCAGTTCTTTATAAGCAGCCTCAGCTCCATTTTCATCTTGAAAAGCAGCTACAATTAGTTCAGTTGGTACATTACTCATACTTTACCTCCATATGGATTGGTCAACTCAGTCTTCAAGCTTTGAGCTGACATGAATTGATATAATTTTTGAGGACGAGAAACCTCAATGTTTCCATTATATCGACTCTTTGTTCATCCCGGTAATAAATAACACCCTTTGGACTCACAATGACTTGTTAAGACGTGGTCGCTCGTTTGTAGACCTGCTCTCTCATGCTACACACACGAAAGCGGCACGATTTGCAAAAGCTGGATAAAATCATGGACTCATGGAACAGGTTTTCGTCTTCATTCTGCGCAACGATGTCTGGATTTATATCCTGTCTGTTTTGGGTATCATTTGGTATACCAGCCAATTTCTCCAATCCCGTAAAATTTTGAAACGCGCCATGTTTGGCCTGGAACGAGAAAAGGGAGCCAGGATGCAGACAACGGCCGTTTTCTTTCTGCTCTTCTTCATCACCACCACTGTTTTTGTACTCTACGTCAACAACACCATCGCCCCCACCATTCCAGACAGTGCCTGGAAACCGCCCACGCCCACACCCAACATTTTTGCGACACCCTTGTCTTCACCCACTCCCCTCGGCACTGCGGAAATCCGCCCACCAGAACCAACTCCCGCACTCGTCCCCACCATCACCCTCGCCGCAAACGCACTCAACCCACCCACATCTTCAGAAAATGAAGATACACAATTAACCGATCTGACACCCATCCCGGAAACAGCCACGCCCAGCGGCCCGACGCCCACGCCATTTGTAGACTGCACCATCACCCTCAATATCAGCGAACCAACCAACGGCTCAGTCGTTTCAGAAGTCATTAACTTTAGGGGTACTGCCAATACGCCTGATTTTGCCTATTTTCGACTGGAAGCCAATGGACCAGAAACAGAAGGCGTTTGGGCATCTTTGCTCGGCCGTGACATAGATCAACCTGTCCAAGATAACTTTATGGGGAACGTGAATTTAAGCCAATGGGGAGACGGCCCTTATCTCATCCGCCTGACAACGGTGGATAGCGGCGGTTTTGTCACCGGGCAATGTGTGATTCAGGTGACTTTGGATAATCCGTAAAGCACTTTGAGGGCAGAGCTTGTCGAAGCCCGGTTTCGCCTTCGACAAGCTCAGGTTCCACCTGAATAGATAACGGGCTCGTAAAAAAGAAGCTGGGTATTGCCATACGTGCGCTCTTTATAGAGAGACAGGTTTTTGAGAGGCAGTTCTTCGTATTCTTTGGGATCAATTTGGACGACGATTTGGCCTTCAGGATTGAGATAGGTTAACGGCCGTTTATCCAGCACAGTCAACACATCCATCCACAGCCGCAAATATTGAGGCGGCGCCACATAAATTAAATCAAACAGGTCATAACCGCCCCGCGCCAAATAATCAAAGGCATCAGCCTGAACCACATCCGCCTCAGCTTGCAAACGGGTATGGCTGAGATTATCCTGAATCGTCTTTATCGCCGGGCGCACCTTGTCTACAAAGACGACGTGGGCGGCTCCTCGGCTCAACGCTTCAATCCCCACCTGCCCCGTTCCCGCAAACAAATCCAGCCAACGGGCGTCCAATACCTCGTTGCCCAAAATGTTGAACAGGCTCTCTTTAACGCGATCCATAATAGGACGGGTGGTATCGCCTGGCACTTTCTTTAGATGGCTGCCTTTTGCTCGGCCACTGATTACGCGCATAACATTTAAAAAGAAACGCGGAGGTAGTGGCAACAAATAGCTGCCATACCTCCGCATTTCAACAAGAGCAATTAACCATGAACAACGAGTTCTGCAATATCATCCGGGTTATCGGCAACCTGCACACCAGCGTCATTGAGCGCCTTAATCTTCGATTCCGCAGTGCCGCTCTTGCCCTCGACAATCGCGCCAGCATGACCCATGCGTCGTCCTGGCGGGGCTGTACGACCAGCAATAAAGGACGTGACCTTCTTGGTCATATGCTGAGAAATGAAAGCGGCCGCTTTTTCTTCTGCGTTCCCGCCAATCTCCCCAATCATGACCACCTGCTCTGTCTCCGGATCATCTTCAAACATACGCAGCACATCAATAAAATCAGTACCCTGAATTGGATCGCCGCCAATGCCAACACAGGTAGATTGCCCCATACCTTTTGCAGTTAACGCATAAACCACTTCATAAGTCAACGTACCGCTCTTGGAAACAACGCCCACATGTCCTGGCTTGACAATACTGCCGGGAATGATGCCTAATTTTGCCTGTTCCGGTGTGATTAAACCGGGACAGTTTGGCCCCAATAAGCGCGTATTGGTCTTTTTCAGATAACTGCGCACGGCTATCATATCCAACACAGGAATGTACTCTGTCAGGCAAACGACTAAAGGCAGCCCCGCATCAGCCGCTTCATAAATAGCATCGACGGCAAACCGGGCTGGCACAAAAATAACGGATGCATTAGCGCCTGTGGATTCAACGGCCGTTTTCACTGTATCAAACACCGGAATTTTACCAGACTCAGACTCGAACCATTGGCCGCCTTTACCCGGGGTGACACCAGCAACGATGTTCGTGCCATAAGCCGCCATTTGCTCCGTATGGAAGCCACCTTCACGCCCTGTAATCCCTTGAATAACCAGCCGTGTATTTTTATCAGCTAAAATGCTCATTATCGCGCTCCTCCAACGGCTGCCACCGCTTTTCTTGCCGCATCTGACAGGGTAACGGCCGTTTCCATCTCAGCATCAGCCAAAATAGCCATGCCTTCTTCCGCATTCGTACCAGCCAGGCGCACCACCATAGGAATGTCCGTCTGCACCTCATCCAATGCCTGAATAATGCCCTTGGCTACTTCATCACCTCGAGTAATACCCCCGAAAATATTGATGAGGATCGCTTCCACCTTTGGATCAGACAAAATCAAACGAATAGCCGTTGCCACCTGCTCCGCCTTTGCCCCACCACCAATATCCAGGAAATTAGCCGGGTCGCCACCGAACAGCTTGATGATATCCATCGTTGTCATCGCCAAGCCAGCTCCATTCACCATACAGCCAATATTGCCATCCAGTTGGATAAAATTAATACCTGCCAAACGCGCTTCCTTTTCAGAGACAGGCTCATCAGAAATATCGCGCATTTCAGCCAGACGCGGCTGCCGTGCGAGCGCGTTATCATCAATCGACATCTTGCCATCCACAGCCAGTAGTTTGCCCTCACCCGTGATCACCAACGGATTGACCTCACATAATGAGGCATCATTGCTCTTAAAACATTCATACAAGCCCACTACAATATTGTGGAAATCTCGCCATAAATTACGGGGTAGATCAATTTGAGAGGCAATATAGGTTGATTGATAGCTACGCACGCCCAGAGTGGGATCAATGTGAGAGGTGACAATTTTATCTGGTGTCTTGTCAGCCACCTCTTCAATGTCCATGCCACCAGCCGCTGAAGCCATAATCATGGGCAAGCGACGCCCCCTGTCAATGAGAACTGCCAGGTAAATTTCCTGTTCGATACCTGGCGCTTGCTGGTCAATCAATACACGACGGACACGGAGACCTTTGATGTCCATACCCAAAATCTGGCCGGCATATTTTTGGGCTTCGTCTGGGGTACTGGCAAGTTTAACGCCCCCAGCCTTCCCGCGACCGCCAGTCAAAACTTGAGCTTTTACAACAACTTTTCCACCCAGCTCTCTTGCAATTTCTCGCACTTCAGCGGGAGACATTGCCACTTCACCCGGTGGAATTGGCACGCCTTTTTCGGCAAACAATCGTTTAGCCTGATATTCATGTAAATTCACGTGAAATCTCCTTCATAGTGGGATATGGAACTACATAGGTACTTCAATAAAAAATGGGCGAACAGTCGAGTCTTGTTCGCCCTAATCATATCTTAATGAACAAAAAAATTATAACACGGGGATAGTTATAGGGCGAAAATATATGCTTTTTACGAGGTCATAGCCATTTCGTCTGATTGACAAGCATTGTATAGTGTCCGCATAATTGAATGGTCACATGGTTGCCTGTAATAATTGATGTAATAAAAAGTGTGTATTTTTAATTTATGCCAGAAGAGCAAGTCATTTCTAAAGATGTAGTTCTAAACAAGCACAATCATCCCCGATTCGTTGGCGCACTGTTGTTAGGCTCGTTTGTTGGTTTATTTATGGGGCTAATCATGATGGCATTGGCTATCCTGATTTGTGGGGTGCTGCGCTTGTTCTTACCCGATTCAACTTTTCAGGTGGCAGGCATGGCGGTAACGGCCGTTATCTTCGTCGTCTTTTTTGCATTAGGCTGGGCTGGTGGCACTCTCGTCATCTGGCATAAGCTCCCTCAATTTTCCTCAGATAAATAAAAAAAAACGCCAGATGCTTAATCACATCTGGCGTTCATCAAAACGGTAATTTAGACAATCTTAAACAGAAAACAGGCTAAGGCGCCACCGTCACTTCTGGTTGAATGACACTCGGTGTTGCCGTCGGTTGTGCCATAAATTTGGGATCCAAGACAGGTATGGTTGGTACACGACCACGCCAGAGATTACCAATCTCAGCATTACTCTGTCTCATCTCTGCCAGATACGCCACCAACATTTCTTCTTTCTGCGCTTGTAATGTAGATTCCGCCAGTGGTAACTCTTCACGTCCGCTAACCATGATGATGAAATATTGCTGTGTACCATCTTCACCAACGGCCGTTAACACACCACTAGGCACATCAACATCCAGGTCAAACGTAGCCGTAGCCACATCCTCACCAAACGCTTCAGCCAGATCAGCTTGTGAGCGCTGCAACAGTTCAGCAGCAATGGCTGTACTGGTCGATTCAGGATCAAACGGACGGCTGCGAATTTCATTCCAAACCGTTAAGAATCCCTCTGCTTCAATTAAACTGACGATCTCGTCAGACTCAGCCGCATCAGTAGCCGCAATCACAAAGAAATTCACATGATCAGCTTGCGCAGGCAGCGCTTCTTCTGCTGCCAATGCATCCATCACGCGCTCACGCAAAAGCCGCGCCCGAATCCCCTCACGGTACTGCGCCTCAGTAATGCCAAAGTCCCGGAAATCCTGGAAATAGTCAGTAAATTCTGTCTGGAATGCTTCTTCAGAAACCGGCGTAGCGGTCGGGAACGGCGTGGATGTGGGGCCGACAGTCGGATCAGGCAAACTAGTGGCTGTGGGTAATAGATCGGTAATAACTGCCGTTGGAATCGGTGTCAAAGAAGGTGTTGGCACAACCGTTTCCGTCGCCGTAGGCAAAGGCGTAGGCAAACCACCACCATAGTACCCAAAATCAGCACCAATCTCCGCATCAATGTCAACATCAGAAATCTCGATGCCACGTTCAGCCGCAGCCTGCTCGATCAACACCTCATCGACCATCTGAGTAAGCACTGTCTCACCAAAATCATCGCTGCTTTGCGGGAGCAAATCAATAATCCACTGGCTGGCAAACTGCTGCAAAACGCCAACATCATTATTCAGCGCTTCAAGTTGTCTCTCAAGAAAAATGATTCGTTGCGCCCTTTCATATCCAACACGATCCTGAAAATCATTCAACGAAATTTTTTCATTACCAACCGACGCAACCTCCCGGTTCGGTGAAATGATCAATTCATTTACAATCGCAATAACAACAATCAGCAAAATCAGGCCAAGCACAACCCCAATAGCAACACGAATGCCACGAGTCTGCTCCGCTTCCTTTTTCGCAATCAAAACCTCTTTACGAGACCGACGCGATTCATCTTCATGCACCTCTTCAGGGTGTTTTTTCTTGCTCATAATAAGTTATTTTGTCTCACCAACATGAATAGAAACTTTAAATAAACGCAAAAAATCCTGTTCTGGTCTTCAAAACAGGATTTCTTTTCACAATAAAATCTTGTCAATTATTCAACGACAAAGGGCAGCAAGGCAATGTGACGCGCCCGCTTTACAGCCACTGCCACTTCACGCTGATGTTTTGCACAAGCACCAGTCTGACGACGGGGGCGAATACGGCCGTATTCAGACACATATCGTTTTAATTCGTCAGCATTTTTGTAATCGATAGCTTTGTTTTTACCGACACAAAATTCACAAACGCGCTTACGTGCGAAACGACGTTTATTGCGTCTTGGACCGCCACCATTATCGTCGTCGTCGTCATTGTTATTATTGCTTCGTCTTTGATATCCCATTGTTACCTCTCTTTACGCGAGATAGCTTTCCTCTCACGCTTCTCAATTACTTAAACTTTAATAGTCAACATCAGCAGACTCTGCTAATGCTAACATCTCCTGAGCGACAACTTCCGTGCGAAAATGAGAACGGCCGCTGCTGTCTTGCCAACGGCGCGTTTGCAAACGACCTTCAATGTAAACCTGTTGATTGTCGCCTAGTTGTTCACTGACATATTCTGCCAGGCTGTTCCACGCCACGATGTTGAACCATTCATTTTCTTCGTGTCGTTCACCTTCACCAGAAACCCAGGAGCGGGGTACAACAATAGTAAAGGTCGCCACAGCACGGCCGTTTGGCGTGTGTCGCAATTCAGGAGCGCCATCCACTAAACCAATCAACATTACTTTGTTTAAACCTTTACTTGAATCCATTGTTCATACCCCTCACTCACTTGACGAATCGTCAAGTGAACTATGCCTCTTTACGGACAAACATATACCGAAGAATGTCTTCAGTATACTGCATATTACGTTCAATATTTGAAATATTTTCCGGGTCTGCCATTGCCTCAAAGAAAACATAGTAGCCTTCACTATTTTTCTTGATAGGATATGCCATATAGCGTTTACCCCAATGCTTGATTTCCGGCTTTTGGGCCGCTTCATCATTGTTGGTAAGCCAACCAGTGACACGTTCGATAAGTTCTTCTCGAACAGACTCCTCTAAGTTAGGCCGTAAAATAATTGTGAGCTCATATTCCCGCATGTTGCAAATACCTCCTTTCCGTGGAATTACTCGGGCGAGCTTGCCCTTGATCTAAGTCAAGAGCGGAAAGCAGCAGTAATATTATTCGATTTTTTAATGCCGCTGTGCAACAAAAAGCGAGGAATAATAGCACAAATTAAGAAATGCACAAATTTTCTTTACCCTCTTCCTCAGAAAGGTATAATGGGGCGCTATTGTATTGATTTGTTTTCTTAATCTGCAAACGCCATCACTACAAACTTTTTTACGAATGCTAATCACAACCTCCCGGGAGTTTGGAACCTCCGGGAGGTTGTTTACGAGGAGAAGATTATGACGGACGAGGAAACGGCCGTTTCACCACAGCCTGCTCACTTAACATCACCTATTACACCAGAAAAGAAAGATCGCACCCCTTTTTGGATTCTCATGGCAGTCGTTGTGGGGTTCATGCTGCCGGTATGTAGTTGCGGTGTTTTAATGACATCGGGTTTGATTGGTGCTGGCATGATGGGCGCATCAACAGCAGGGACATCATTTACCAGCACCAGTTTTGGCGAGTCGGTGGCAGTGATACGAATTGAAGGCACTATTTTAAGTAGCGACAGCACCGACAGCAGCACAGATGCTGTCAGTGGCACCATTATCGCTGAACTGGAAACGGCCGTTGCCGATCCAAACGTCAAAGCTATCGTGCTGCGTGTAGACAGTCCAGGTGGTTCAGTTACCGGCTCCGCCCAAATTTGGGAAGCCATCAACGACATCGAAAAACCAGTTGTCGTCAGCATGGCGAGCATGGCAGCCTCCGGTGGTTACTACGTCAGTGCACCCGCCGACTACATTGTGGCGCGGCCTGATACCTTAACCGGCAGCCTGGGCGTCATCATGACCGTCTATGATGCCACCGCACTTATGGAAAAAGTTGGTCTGGAAGTGAATGCCATCACCAGCGGCGAGAACAAAGCCATTGGCAGCATGTATGCCGAAATGACACCCCAACAAGAAGAGATACTGCAAGTGCTTATCGACGAATCTTATGCTGAATTTGTGCGCGTTATTTCTGAAGGGCGTGGCATGAGTGAAGAAGCGGTGTTGGCACTGGCAGACGGCCGTATTTACTCTGGTGAACAAGCTTTTGCAAACGGGTTGGTTGACCAACTGGGCAATTTTGATGATGCCATCGCCAAAGCCGCAGAACTGGGTGGGATTCAAGGAGAGCCAAACGTGGTTGAGTATGAACGCATCCCTACAATCCGGGAAAT
>JACSSI010000825.1 GCA_014879345.1 Anaerolineae bacterium
TTTAATTGGATGGCATGGTTCAGAAATTTTTGCCCCAATTTTGTTTCTTCCTGGGCAAAGGCATAATAGGCCCAAACCAGGTTGGTGTTCATGTGAGCGGTATCGCGGACGGATTGTACATCTGCTGGACAGCGTGGATCAGTTAGGATGATTTCCTGGCAGTAATGTTCTGATTCGCAGCGTTGTTCAAGATCGCTGTAAACTCGGTTTGGATGATAACGGCGATAGTTGAGTGCGCGATCAATGCCGGCGAATTTGCATCCGGCAAAGTAGAGCCGCCCACAATAGACATATTCTCCGCCATTCACGACGACTTCGTCCCCTTTGCCCACGTTGTAGTCCCAAATACCTTCATTGAATACCCATTTCCGGCGAAACACGGTGTCGCTGGGAGCGAAGGGGAAGCCGACGATCATGTCTTCTAAGGTGACGCTTAGGGGAGGCTGCCATATTTCACGGATGGCATTGGTGATGGCGTTGATTTCAAAACGGCCGTTATAACTAACCCCAATTTCAGGATATTCTCCCATAAAAGCGACATACGCCTCAAGTTTTTCAGGATGAAATAGATCATCCTGATCCAAAAAAGCAATTAGATCGCCTGAAGATGCCTGCAATCCCGTTTCTCTGGCAGCGACGGCTCCCTGGTTTTCCTTGTGGACAATATAATTCAAACGTTCGTCGTCGAATTGCTCCATAAGTTGATGCGTATCATCAGGAGAAGCATCATTGACAACAATCAACTCAAAATTTGGATAGGTCTGATTGAGTACACTTTGGATTGCCTCGGCTAAATAATTTGCGCCACCGTATGTTGGGATAATAACACTTACGATTGGATCACTCATTTCTCAACTCCAGTTACACAATATCAGCAAACTGAAACTCAACACGCTTAAAAAACCAATAACCAAAAATAAAAATGGCTAAAGAAAGCACACCGGCCACAGCAAGATATGAACCAGGCAACCGCTGGTACAACAGAATATCTCGATAGGCGGTAATAATGCCAGCCATTGGATTCAGGTAGTAATACGGCAGCAACCAGTCCGGCACTAGCGAAATCGGATAGATAATAGGTGAAGCATAAAACCACACTTGTAAACCAAGCACAAGCAATGAACGGACATCTCTATAGAAAACATTCAAAGCAGACAAAGCTAACCCCAACCCCACAATCAATAACATCTGGATGCCTAAAACCACTGGCAAGAACAGCCAACCGAGCGGAAATACCGGAGCTTTAAAAATAATCATGAGAATAGCAATCAGAATGGCTGCAACACCAAAGTCCATCAGTCTTGCTAACATGGCTGCAATTGGTAATACTTCACGGGGAAAGTAAATCTTTGTGACAAGACTCATATTTTCTACAAGAGAATTACTCATATCAGGTAATGACATGGCGAGCAATGTCCACGGCACAATCGCCACATACGCAAAAAGCACATATGGCACATCGCCCGTATCTATGGGCACAATAAGAGTAAAAACTACTGTGAAAATCAGAGCCTGTGCTGCCGGCTGAATAACAGCCCAAAACCAGCCCAACGCGGACTGCTGGTAGCGCGCTCTAATATTACGTACAGTCCATTGTAAAAGTAAATCCTTCGCCTGAAATATGTTTTGTGTCGTCGTTAGCATGTAACTATCTCTTGTCCATTTATCCCGTGTTGGCAGAAAACTAATTGTATGATGGACTCAATGAGGATTCTTGCTCTGCTTCAATTATGGTTTCATCACATTGGGAATGATGCCAACGGCCGTTTGCTTCAAATACTCCGCTGCTTTCCTCATAACTCAGGGCTGCCCCTTTAATCGTAAACCACTCAGAACGGCCAGCCTTTGAACTTAACGTCATTGAGTCACTTTCATTCAAAACCCATGTTTCCGCAAAATACGTACCGCTGACCAATTGTATGGGATCTAAATTCAGAGAGACCGTGCCTACGCCTTGCGCCATCACCAAATCAAAATTGTCGAGTTTTGTGCGCAACATGCAGCAAGTTAAACCATCTGACCGAATAAGAAAGACGGAAACCTGAACCTTACCCAATGGTTTATAAGCGTTATAATGAACTTTTATTTGAACAGACTGATTACTTAGGTAAACATCATTGGCTGTGCCATCCATACTCAAAACTTCAACACGAGTAATTTCAACGTTTTCATCATTACTCCCATTTTTTTGTTGCGATAAATCAAATTTTTTAGCACGTTCTTGATGCAGATCTTGTTCATATTGATCAATCACATCTTTTGTGAAACCAAATTGCTTTACCGCGCCTTGATGCAAATAGAGCGCCATTTTGCATACAGCCTGCACAAGATAAAAATTATGCGACACAAAAACGATACTTGTTCCATTGTCAATCAAGGTATGAATTCGCTTCAAACATTTTTGTTGAAATGCAGCATCGCCTACTGCAAGCACTTCATCAACAAGAAGGATTTCTGGATCAATGGATGATGCAACCGCAAAACCTAATCGAACAATCATTCCTGATGAATAGCGTTTTACAGGCGTATCAATAAAACGTTCTATTTCAGAAAACGCTACAATTTCATCAAATCGGCTGGCAATTTCCCTCCGACCTAAACCTAAAATCGTGCCGTTTAAAAAAAT
>JACSSI010000826.1 GCA_014879345.1 Anaerolineae bacterium
GCAATCACAATCCCCGCCGAAATAATTTCCCACTGCGTGCCATACGGCCCCTTAAACTTAAACAGCGCCGTCGAGACCACGCCCAACGCCTTCTTCGGCATGTAGAGAAACGGAATATAAAACTCATTGTAAATCGCCACCCCTTTGATGATGATCACCGTGGCGATAGCCGGTTTGAGCAGGGGCAAAATGATGCGCCAGTAAATCATAAAATAGGAAGCGCCATCAATCAACGCCGCTTCATCCAGTTCTTTAGAAATTCCCTTCAAAAATTGGATGAAAATGTAAATCGAGATGATGTCTGTGCCCATGAACAGCAGAATGGCCGCCCAGCGTGTATTAAACAAGCCCATAAAGTTGACGACCTGAAACGTCGCCACCTGCGTCGTCACCCCAGGCACCAACGTCGCCAGCAAGAACAAAAACACAATGAGCTTCTTGAAGCGGAACTCAAATCGATCCAGCACATACGCCGCCATCGAGCCAATAATAATCGTGGCTGTCACCGAGATGACCAAAATGATGGAGGTGTTGATAAAGCCTTGCAGCATATTGCCCCGTGTGAACGCCGTCACATAATTATCGAAGTTGCCCCAGTTCTGGGGAGCGGCAAACACATTGGTGGTTTTGTACTCATCGGCCGTTTTCAGTGAAGCCAGAAACACGACCACCAGCGGAATCAGAGCAATGAACGCACCGAGTAACAAAGTTAAATATTTACCAGCCGTCAAGGGAAGTGCACGTAATTTATTACTCATCATCTGTTACCCCACACCATCATCCGGTACTAACTTGCGCTGAACGGCCGTTACCACCAAAATAATCGCCAGCAAAACCACCGCCATCGCCGAAGCCAGTCCCACTTTGCCAAACTTAAACGCCATATCGACAGTCTGAATCACAAACGTAGCACTGCCATTGGATCCCGCCGTCATAATGTATGGAATCTCAAAGACGCTCAACGCCCCTTTAATCGCCAAGATGAAGCTCAGGCTGAGAATAGGCAGAATACTGGGCAAGATAATGTATTGGAACTGCTGCCACCGATTGGCTCCATCAAGCTCGCTTGCTTCATAAATTTCTGAGCTAATCGACTGAATCGCTCCCAAAAACAGGACAAAATTCAAGCCCATATAGCGCCAAATAGAGACACCCGCCAACGAGATATTGATGAGCTTTCGATCCCCAAGCCAAAGTTGCGTATATTCGCCTAATCCGGCCGTGACCATCAGCGTATCCAGCACCCCTTCCGGCCGGAAGAAATAAAGAAAAATAAAGCCAATCGCCACGCCATTGATCAAATACGGGAAGAAAAGCGCCCCTTTGAAAAAATTCTTGAAGCGCACATTGAAGCTCAAAATCGTGGCAAAGTAGAGGGCGATGCCCATTTGCACGAAGGAGCCAATGAAGTAATAGATACTGACAGAGAAAACACGAAACAATTCCGGCCGTGTGAAGATTTCGATGTAGTTTTCCAAGCCGATGAAAGACCGGTCTTTGCTGAAACCATCCCATTTGAGCGCACTGTAACCAAACATGTTAACGACGGGAATATAGGTGAAGACAAGCAGCAACGTCACAGGGACTAGTAAAAAGAGAAAGGGAATGATTTTTTGCTGCGCCTTAAACGAATTGTAACGGCGTCGAGGACGCTGATTATCCATTTCGGTCACCATTTTTGCTGAATCTTTAGGCTGTGTTCTTGACTGTGCCATGATTGTCTTCGCCTCTGGTAGGGGCTTAGCGCGCTAAGCCCCTACATTCGACTAAAATTTAAATTTTGTTACTGACCCACAACCTCAGCGCGAGCTTCGGCCCAACGTGCATTCAAGTCAGCAAAGATATCATCCAACGTTTCATCACTGTTGCCGCGTGCCGCATCCACAATGCGTTGGCGGAACGTGGGCGCCCACAAGCCAATTTCAGCTTCGGAGTCGATGTTGTCTACCCAACCTTCCTCACCAGCAGGCGCCGGATTTTGGGAAACCAGTTGCACCGCCAACTCATCAAATGCAGCTAACGTCGCTGGCATCGGTTGGCCTTTGACAGGGGGAATCCCACCCTGGCTGTCAGCAAACCCGGATTCATTCAGGAACCAGTCCACCCAGGCGCGAGCCGCTTCTTGACTCTCTGAGTTCACATTGATGCCCATCTTCCAGTCGCCACCAGCCGAGGAGCAAACCGTGCCATCCACATTGAACGGGAAGGGCATATAGCTGATGTCGTCTGGATTGTCAGCCGCTTCCTGCATCTGCACGATTGACCAGGAACCCAGCACCATCGAAGCAATTTCGCCGCTGCCCAACAACGCTTTAGATGTTTCCCAGTCGCTTGTGGACGGATCCGCTTCCACCAAACCATTCGCCACAAGGTCGTACATCAGTTTGTACATCGTGTAATGATCCATGCCTTCGCTGAATGGGGCGTCAGTGTGGGCCAGTTCATTGGTGTACTCAGGGTTGCAGCTAATGCCGCCCCGATTCCCTTCCCACTGCACCAACGGCCAACCAGCGGCGTAATTGGTGTAATAAGGCACGGAATCGGTGTTGTCCTTGATGGCTTGCATCGCCGCCAGGAATGCTTCGGGGGTCGTTGGCAGTTCGGTCACACCCGCTTCAGCAAA
>JACSSI010000827.1 GCA_014879345.1 Anaerolineae bacterium
ATTCGCGGTGCTTCTTCTAGCTGCCGATCAAATTCGAGAAGCTCATCCATGAACCTCTGGTCTTCTTCTTCGGGGGACAGCGGCTCGCGTTCAGATTCGGCCAGAGATGCTTGAATTTTTCGCCTGATTTCGTCTAGGAATTGTTGATCTTTCATGTTAACCATGTCCGTTAGCCGATGCCTTAGGTTCCTCCGCCCCGTCAGCCGTCAGCCGCACCACATCCACCGCCACCGCTAACTCGCTTTCTCCGCCACCATAAAAGATTCCCTTCAACGGTGTGACATCGCTAAAATCACGCCCCCAACCCAGGGTAATATGTTGATCATGAGGCATCAGATTGTTGGTGGGGTCAAAATCTACCCAGCCCAAGTCTGGCACGAAAACAGAAACCCAGGCATGAGAAGCGGCCGAGCCTTCCAGTTCTGTTTCGATGTAGCCGCTGACATAGCGTGCCGCCAAGCCGTGCAGCCGCAAGCAGGCTAGCATGAAATGGGCGTAATCCTGGCAAACGCCGCTTTTTTCTGCCAACACCTGGCGCAGGGGGGTGGTGATGGTGGTTGTGCCGGGCTGGTAGGTGAAATCGGTGTAGATACGCTGCATGAGATCGTGGGTGGCTTCCAGTAACGGCCGTTTTCGCCCAAAAGACATCGCAGCATACGGCCGAATCTCAGGCAAAAGAGGTACTAATGGCGAGTCGAGCATAAATTCACGCAGTGGCAACAGCGTAACATTTTGGCTGTCTAACAGAGTTGCGCGTACCGCTTCCCAATTTGCCCCAGACAACATGGGTAGTGGTTTTGGTGTTAACTCCACTTCGCTTGTCACCGTAATTTTCATCTCGCTGTGCGCCTGGCGCATCGTGAAATAAAGCACATCATTGCCATAACAATCCTGCCGTTCCCGGGCATCACGCCAAAAAGGTGACACGACCACCTCATGCGTCAACCGCTTTTGACTAAAAAGCGGTGTTTCAAACGTGCGGGGTAACAAGCGGGCTTCATTAAAGCTCAAGCTCGCGGGGTCTTCATATTGATAAGCAGTGGTGTGGGTGATGCGATAATGGATCATGTGTGCCTAAAGAACTTGAAGAGAGTAAAGATTGTTGCCATCACTTGGCATTGGTGAATGTTAAAATTTATTTCGGTAACGCAGCACTACCATTTACCCCCACCCTAACCCTCCCCCAAAAGGAGAGGGCTTCGACAGGCTCAGCCGCCGACGCTGGCTCCCTCGCCCCTTTTGGGGAGAGGGCTGGGGAGAGGGGATTACCGGAATAATTATTGAGTCTACTGAAAAAACTAACCGCTGAGGGCGCAGAGGCGCGGAGAACAAAAAACGCCAGAGAAAAACTCTGCGTTCTCCGCGCTCTCAGCGGTGAAAAAACCTTTTTTCGGTAGACTCATTATTTAATGTTCAAAAATTCTTAGATACCAGTCTAACACTCTGCTAAAGAATATCCTGCTCAAAGCCAGGATGCGTGCCGATAAGCGGTTGTGCCACCTGCACATGGCTGAAGTAGTAATGGGTAATCGTTTGGGCAGTTTGCGAAAGCAGATCATCAAGTTCAGTTAACAGTGTGCCAAGATGGTGATAAGCCACTTGCTCTGAGCTTGCCGCAGGGTCAATTACCAGCAAATCGGCCATTTCACTCAAGCGTAATTTCGTATTGGCCTGCAAAACCAGCCGTTCCTCTTCACTGAGCCGAAAGCCTTCCATCTGGCGGGGCAGTTTGGCAAGGTGGGCTTGCAGCGTGTCTAGCTGGTAAATTACAGCGCGGGGATTTGTCTGATCCAGGAGCAGTTGTTCCAGCACTGTATCCAATTGCAGATAGGATCGGTAGCGCCGCCGATAGGTGATAATGTTTTCGGTTGTCACCAATAAATGTTCCAACAGCAGCGCTTCTACCGGCGGCGGTTTTACTTCTGTCACCAATGCGCCCACCAGCGCCATTGTCATTTGGGCGCGTTCAATGCGGCGGCCGCTGTCCAACATGAGCCAATTGGTGCCGTGAGTCATGGACTCGTAATTTAGCCCGGCAAACGCCATCAACTGCGTGATGAGGTTGTTTAAGCCTTCCCACAGGTGATACAAACTGATTGTTGTGGCTGTTTTGTGCAGCAAAGTCCATGCCTCGTCTATATTTTGCAAGAGCCGCCAGGTATCGTTTGACCATAAATCGCGCACACTGGAGGCGGCCCGCATCAAGGCTTGAATGTTGTTGTGGATGCTGCCATATTGTTCATCGGAAAAAGCGACGACTTTTAGTTCCGGTTCGGGATTTTTTAGGCGTTTTTCACTGCCTTTTCCTAAAAAGCCGGGGAAGGTGAGAGTCAGTTGGGTTAGCGCTCGCAGCAGTTGTTGTTGACTGGCATGGCGGTTTTCTTCTGAGCCGATGCTGGATTGTAAGGATTGGGCGAGGATGGTGCGCAGTAGACGGGCAGAGGCTTCGGCACGTTCAGCGTAGCGGGCCACCCAAAAGAGGTTTTCGGCGGCGCGACTGGGTAATGAGAAGCTGTGCTGCAAGGCACGTTGCCGTTGGTCGGATTGCAGCCAAAGGCTGATATGGTTTTGCGGTTTGGAGGTTAGTACCCAGGTGTCGCGGCTGATGATGCCGGTTCGC
>JACSSI010000828.1 GCA_014879345.1 Anaerolineae bacterium
ATCTGCGAAATCTGCGGATGATTTCTTTATCACGAGCCACGCATCACTTTCTCTTGTCTGATACCCCACACACTCAACCCCAACGCCACCACCATCAACGCCATCATCACCAAAAACGTCTCCTGCAAACCGCTAATTTGCGCCGGAATCGGCGCAGCAGTCGCCCCGCCAACTGGCGTTTCGCCCAGCGATCTGGCAACCCGCCCCGCCCACAACGCGCCAAACAGAGCAATGCCCGTCGTTTGCCCCAACGTGCGGCTTAAACCGAGCAAACCCGAGGCCACACCGAGCCGTTCCGGCGGCGCAGCCCCCATCACCGCGCTGTTATTGGGCGACTGGAAAATACCCATGCCAATGCCTATGGGAACCGTACCTAACGCAAAAACGAGAATACCCGTCGTCAAATCAAAACCGCTCATCACCCAGTAACCCGCAATGACAACCAACAAGCCCAAACTAGCAATGCGCCGCGTGCCATATTTATCCGACGCCGCACCAGACAGCGGCGCTGCCACGCCCAAGAATATCGGAATCAGCCCCATCATCAAGCCGACCTGCTGCGGCGCAAAGCCACGCATATTTTGCAGATAAAATGGCAGCAGCAACGTCGTGCCAGCGATGGCAATAAACGCCACCCCACCAATCAACAAACTCAAGCTAAACACCCGATTACTGAACAAGCTCAGATCAAGCATCGGCTGTGCATGACGCTTTTCCACCCCAATAAACAGCGCCAGAAACAAAACCGTCGCCCCAAACAACGCCAAAATAAGCGGGTCGGTGAAGCCGCGCTGCTGCCCCATCGTCAGCGCCAGCAAAAAGGCCAATAAACTGAAGAATAGCAGGATGGCTCCGGCGAAATCGAATGTTTGTCTGCCTAACGGCCGTTTATCCGGCACAAATCGCCACGCCAAAAACGCCCCCAGGATGCCAATCGGCAGGTTCACCAGAAAAATCCAGCGCCAGGTCGTCACGCTCAAAATCAAGCCGCCCAACGTCGGCCCCAGCACAATGCCGATGGAGACAAAGGTGCCGTTCAAGCCGATGGCCTTGCCGCGTTCATGCGGGGGAAACGCTTCCGTCACAATCGCCATGCCCAAGCCCAGCATCATCACCGAGCCAACCGCCTGCACCAGCCGAAAGCCAATCAGCCAATACACATTTGGCGACAAGGCACACAGCACAGACGCCACCGTAAACAGGACGATGCCGCCCGTGTAAATGCGCTTTTTGCCCAGCATATCGCCCAACCGTCCCGCGCTGGGCAGTAACGTGGTCTGCGTCAGCAAATAGGCCAAAATCACCCACTGCGCCACGGCAAACACCGTCCCCAGTTCATCCACCAGCGTCGGCAGCGCCACATTGACGATACTGCCATCGACGGTAGACAAAAAGGTACTCATCGCCACGGCCGACATGACATACCATTTTCGACTGTAGATTTCGGATTGACGATTGTCGATTGGCTCCGCGCCGTCTAATTCATCCTTCATCATGTATCCTTCGACAAGCTCAAGTTTTTAAGAAAAGTAACACAGAGAGCCACAGAGAAGGCATAGAGGTACACGGAGAAAAAGAGATTATTCTCCCTATCTCTCTGTGATCCTCCGTGACTCCTCCGTGACTCCTCCGTGTATCTCTGTGTAACCGCTTTGAATTTCTATCATTAAATTACTCGCTGATAACGGCCGTTTCCATCCCCACCACCCGCTGCAATTCAGCCGTCGTCAGCTTCATGAGGGCATGGACTTCCCCGCCGCCGCCGTAGATGATGGTTTGATCGTAAACGGCCGTTGCTACCACCGTGCGTAATTTCATTTTATGCCCAAACGGAGGGACTGCTCCCACTTCAAAACCAGTTATGTCAAGCACCACATCCGCATTGGCCGTTTTCAACCGTCGCCGAGACACGCCCAGATAATCAGCCAACTGCTTCCAGGCCACCCGCGCCAAGCCATTGTTGATCACCAGCACCGGTTCCCCATCCGCCAAAAACAGGATGGATTTGATGATCTGGTCTGGCTCTGCGCCCAAAACGGCCGCCGCTTCCGCCACCGTGCGCGTATCGGCTTCTAAAAAGATGATTTCCGCTTCAATTTGGTTGGCAGCGAGAAACTCATTTAGCTCCGTGCTCGATAAT
Organism: Anaerolineae bacterium; assembly: GCA_014879345.1. GTDB lineage: Bacteria > Chloroflexota > Anaerolineae > Promineifilales > Promineifilaceae. Next base: position 2,141 of record JACSSI010000828.1, read on the forward strand.
GCCATATGAATCCCTAAAAATTTAACCACAAAAAACGCGAAGGGCGCAGAGTTTTTCTTTGCGGTCTTTGCGCCCTTTACGGTGAATTCTATTTCAGAGGCAGTTTAGCCCATTCTCTAAGCAAATACCAATGCCCAAAATGAACGGCCGTTGTTATACTTGTATGCTTTTGCCGGTGGCAGAGAACCCGGCAGCCCGTCCAGATGAGAAGATAGCGAGTGGCGAGTGGCAGGTAGCGAGTGACAAAAATCAGTCACTCTGCAACTTTGCAACCTTGCAACTTTTATACTCTGGGCAATCAAATACTGCGGCGGTCGCAGCACCCGCCTCAACAAAACAAAGGAGACAATTTTGACTGTTTTAACTGAAGAACAAGTAGCACCTGCAACCTCGAAGGGTGGCCCGATTGCACGCGCCATTCCAGCGGTTGCCATTATCGTTATCGCCTCATACGTCGGCGCCCAAATGAT
>JACSSI010000829.1 GCA_014879345.1 Anaerolineae bacterium
AAAAGTAGTAAAAAAAATAGGTTTAAGAACCGGTAAATGGGCAGCAGTACTCTTGCTCTTATCGGTTCTTTTCGTGCAGCAGACTGTGCTTGCCGCACCTCCAGTTTATGGCAATCAGGCAACGGCCGTTTCCGCCACTGATGTAACAACCCTGACAATTAATCGTCCGGCCAACACAGCCGCCAATGACTTGCTTCTGGCAGCCATTGCCACTGATGGTAGTAGAACTATTGCTGCACCAACAGGTTGGACGATTATCAATCGTGGAAACAGTGGCGGAGAAGTAAGTCTGGCAGTTTTTTATAAAATAGCTACAGGGACTGAGCCAGGCAACTACGCCTTCACCTGGACAGGTGGTGAACAGGCCACCGGAACCATCATGCGCTATACTGGTGTTAACCCCAGCTCTCCTATCAATACTTCTGGGTTTGGAACCGGTACTTCCAATGCGCCTACAGCTCCCACCGTGACGACAACTACAGCCGAAACCATGGTCGTGCGTATTTTTGCCACAGATGATGATGATAATCCTTTCGCCTTTCCCACTGGGTATTCAGGGCGGGTCATGTTGGAGTCAAGTGCAACCGATTTTTCCGTATCATTAGGGTTAGCTGATGTGCAGCAGGTCGCAGCCGGGGCTACAGGTACAGCTGCTTTTGGGATGGGTGCGACCGAAGAATGGCGGGCAGTTACTGTTGCGCTAAATCGCCTTTCTACCGCTCCAATTGCCAACCAGGTCAAGGGTGTTGTCTTCCGTGATTACAATGCTGATGGTGTCAATGATATTGCAGAGCCAGGTGTTGCTGGCATTACCATTACCGCTTATGGTGCTTCTGGTGCTGCTGTAGATGCGGACACCACAGATGCCAACGGTAATTATACGTTGACCGGCCTCACAGACAGCGTGGCATACCGTTTGGAAATGACTGGTTTACCAGATTATTTGCAACCAGGGTCTGTTGGTATTGATTCAAATACCAGCGTCGTTTTTGTTACCAGCCCTGCCACCAATGTTCAATTTGGCGTGTTCAATCCTGCTGACTACTGTCAGAACAACCCGAATATGACAACCCCATGTTATTACAACGGGAATCCAACTGGAACGGGGACAACCTCAACCAGCTCATTTTTGTACTCGTTCCCTTACAATGCCGCCAATACCACACCAAGCCCTACCACCTTGGCTCAAGGTGGTGAAATAGGTGCCACTTATGGCCTGGCTTATCAACGTAGTACCGGACAATTATTTGCTGCGGCAATGATGAAGCGGCATGTTGGTTATGGCCCTGCTGGTAGTGGTGGTATCTACATTATTGATGATCCAACCGGAACACCAAGCTCTTCATTATTTGTGAACTTGGCAACGTTAGGATTGGGATACTCATTTGGCTCCACCAGCCATACCAATTTGCCCAATGATGCTGTCACACCTAATCATGACGGCAGTATAACAAATAACAACGACGTATTTGATGCTGTGGGTAAAGAATCCTTTGGTGATATGGACATCTCAGAGGATGAAACCACCTTGTATCTGGTTGACCTAACTAATCGAGCTTTGCTCAGTATCTTCATAGATATGCCAGCACAAGTACCTGATGCCAGTGATGTAACATCCTATTCAATACCAGACCCCGGTTGTACAAATGGCGGTTATCGTCCGTGGGCGCTAAAAGTTCAGGATGGCCTGGTCTATGTCGGTGTTGTCTGTGATCAGTTTAGTGCTACCGCTTCAAATCCTGATGCGTTTGTTTATACCTTTAATCCTGCAACGACAGGCTTCACCCAGATATTTAGCATGGATCTCCAATATACACGTGGTTATGTTAGTTCAGGTGCGCCAACACCTTCCGCTAATTGGCGTCCTTGGATTAGCCAATGGAGTAGTATTTGGCATTTGGGCACTGGCCTGCCTTATGGGAAGCAAGTTTCCCATCCACAGGCCATTCTGGCTGATATCGAATTTGACAATGATGGCTCAATGATTTTGGGTTTTATGGATCGCTTTGGACATCAATCAGGTGCCGCAAATTACAGCACTAATCTTGCCAGTACAACTCGTTATGAAGGTGTGGCTGCTGGTGATCTGATCAAAGCATGTTTGGTGAATGGATCATACATAGTAGAATCCAACGGCAGTTGTGGAGGTGTTATTACAACTGGCGTTGGCAACAACCAGGGTCCTGGTGGTGGAGAATTTTATTGGCAAGACATGCATGCTGTCAGTACCAATCCTACTGCTGGAACACATACTGAAACCACAATTGGTAGTTTAGCAATGCTGCGTGGTGAAGATGAGGTAGCTGTAACAGTATGGGATCCGATTAATAACGTCATGGCTGGTGGTATTGGTTGGTATAACAATACTGCTGGTACACACCCTCGTGGTTATGAGATTTATCGCTCGATCACAACACCTGATAATTCAGATTCGAGGTTATTTGGCAAAGCCAATGGTTTGGGTGATTTGGAAGTGCTTTGTGATCCGGCACCCGTTGAAATTGGTAACCGTATCTGGGACGATACGGATAGAGATGGCATTCAAGACCCCACCGAGAGTGGCCTCAGCGGTATAGTAGTCCAGCTTTATGCAGATACTACGAATGAT
>JACSSI010000039.1 GCA_014879345.1 Anaerolineae bacterium
CCGTACAGCGGGTTAAGAATCCACAGCCAAGCCAGGGCAAAAGCCGCCCCAGGCACAATTGTGGGCAAGTAGACAGCAGACCGGAACCAGGAGAGGAAACGGCCGTTTCTCTGCATAAGCCGCGCCAAGAAAAAAGCGCCAAACAGCCGCAAAGGTACCGGAATCAGAATCAGCGCCAATGAATTGCGAATACTGAGGCTAAACAACTCATCCGTATAGGCCAGGGTAAAGTTGAGTGTGCCTGCCCAGGTGGGCGGCGAGAGGGCATCGTAATGAAAGAATGCCAACCCAAAAGAAAACAGAGCCGGTATGACGACCAAAACGATGATGCCCAAAGCGTAGGGCAAAAGCAGTAACCGCCAGCGCGTTTGCTGTGATAATCGGAACGATGGTTTGTGATCAGACATGGGCATGGTTATAGAAATATCTGCTTAACTTGTCAAAATGAATATTCAGGAACAAATTCCCCCCGGCTGTCGTTATACCTGTTAGAATCCTGAATGGTGTAATTTACTCTGGCATACACCAAGATTTAGTATAAATGGAGGAAACATATGAAGTATTTGACTGTTTTTGTAATAAGTTTGACCGTTTTATTGTTGGCTGCCTGTTCAAGTGGCAGCGGCGAGCCGACCGTGACACCTGAAGCCACAGAGACAAAACCAGCCCTGGCAACGGCCGTTGCCACTGATGAATCCTACCCGGCAAACCCCACCCCAGAACCAATTGACCCTTACCCGGATGGCATGCCAACCATAGAACCATACAACCCATATCCTGATCAAGAAGCTGACACAGCCTCAGATGTTGTCACTGATTCAGCCTATCCCGCAGAAGCCAACCTGTCAGATATAGTCTCTGAACCAGGGACAGGCCAACCACAAGTAGCGCCCAGACCGGGTGTACCTGATGAATCTGCTGCCGCCGTGCATATCGTTAGTCAGGCTTTTGCAGAACACCTGGGCAATGACGTGAGCGAAATTACCGTTGTCAGTGTAGAAGCGATGGAATGGTCAGACAGTTCATTAGGCTGCCCAGCCCCTGGTTATGCTTATGCTCAAGTCATTACACCAGGCTTCCTAATCACCCTGGATTCTGGGGATGCTGGCGACCCACATACTTACCACACAGACCTAAACGGTAATTTTGTTCTGTGCGGTGATGATGGTCAACCAGTTACGCAATAACGTCTCATTTTTTGTGTGATTTTTAGGCTGCTTTAGCTGCGTTTGTGAACAAAAAGGAGGCTCCTCATTGAAGAGCCTCCTTTTGATTTTGGGTCAAACTTCGGAATGACCCACGTTGGCTTTCCTAAAAACCAATCATTTTAGGCAAGCCTTCCTGGTTAACGAACGATTCTAAAGCCGTCTAACACTTCACCTGCGAAGCCTTGAGTCGAGCCATCCCAGTACATGGTGAAGCTGCTGCAAGCGGTGTTTGATCCCGTCGTTGCATTGACACAGGTAAAGATGTCGGCGCCATCTCCGCTCAAACCAGATACCGAGAATGCACCCAGGGTACTCAGGTAAATATCACCATTGCTTTCCAGGTATGCACCAGAAACATCTTCACTACTGCTCTCACCTAACCCGACATCAGACCCGTCAAAATAGAACGCCCATGAGCCACTGGTATTCGTTCCCAGTGAGGTAGCTGTAAAGATGGCGAGGTCTTCGTCAGCACCAGATGCCCCAGTTACGGAGAAGGAACCAACTGTGCTAATGACTAAACGGCCGTCAGGAGCCAAAGTCATCGCATCAATATCCTCACTACTTGTTGTCAGTCCTACATCCGAGCCATCGAAATAAAAGCCAAAAGTACCGGCCGTATTTGCACCTAACGAAGTTGGGAAGAACTGAACAATATCAGAATCGTCTACAGTGCCGATTCCTGGCACAGAAGTAGCAGCATTAAGCGTCATCAAAATAGAGCCATCAGGCAGGAAGACAAAGCCATTGACATCAGTGGAAATCCCCACGTCAGACCCATCAAAATGCATTGACCAGACACCACTACCCGTGTTGTAAGCCAGAATGTCCTCGTCATTGAAGGCAATGCCACCAGCATTGCCGTTTGTAGTTGAACTGACATAGAGAATGTCATTGCCACCGGGTACGGGCGTATTGGTCGCTGTTGGTGGAATTGGCGTATTCGTGGCTGTAGGTGGTACAGATGTATTGGTAGCCGTAGGCGGTATAGGCGTGTTCGTTGCCGTAGGTGGCACGGGTGTATTGGTTGCCGTAGGTGGTACAGGCGTATTGGTGGCTGTTGGGCCACCGCCTACCGTACAAATTTCAACACTCCAGCCATTCAGCGCACCTGCATCAGCCGCTATATAAGCATCCTGAACCGTTAACGTCCAATTGCCGTTGCTGCTTTGCCCATTGAAAACATTCAATGGATTGTTGGGGGCAAATGTGCCGTTGATGGTAGGCACAGAACCCGCACATTGGTTCTCAACGGGTTGGGCGGCGCTGTCATCCAACGTGGCTAAAATATTATCACCGCTGCACCCATAAGTGCTGGCAGGCACGCCAGGCCGATCAATTATCGTGGCACTGCTGCTGCCCTTGCTTACGGAGAAGATAAGATCACCCACCCATACATGCTGCATATTCACACTTACATTCACATCAGCAATTGTGCCGGTGCTGCCGACATTGATGATGGAATTGATAGAGGACGTGCCATTGGGCAGCGAGATGGGTGTATCGGTGCTGCTGTAAGTTGTACAGGTTTGTGGTAATGGAGTGTTGGTAGCAGTGGGCGGTGGCGGTGTGTTACTTGGCGTTAAGGTCGGGCCGGGAGTGGGTGTTGGCCCCAGGTTACAAGCAGACCAGGTGTGGGCGGAGACCCAGGTAGACCAGCGAGCAGTAGCTTGATTGCGGGAGTATTCACCCACATACCAGAAGGTGCGGCCATCTGGATCCAAGGCCATGCCAGTGTAATCACCCCAACGGCGCGGTACGGTGTCGTAGGCTGTGTAGACGGCTTCGCCGGCGTGGACGAGGGTTTCGTTTTTCAATTGCCCGGCGGGATCGCCAGCTTCACGTCCGGCAACATAGACGCTGGGATAGATGCTGGAGCTTGTTTTGGTATAACCAACGAGCATATCACCACAGGCATTAACACCCAGGTCTGGGAAGCTGTTGTATTGGCTGCTTGTGGCAAATGTGCCTTGCTGTACCAGGCTAGGAGAACCACTGCTCATGTTGATTTCATACCAGCGCACACAGTTAACTGTGCCGCCGCCTGGATTACAACCAATGGTATGCGTGGCCCATAATTTGCCACCCCAATATTCAACGTCAAGCAACCGGTTGTCGTTGCCTTGAATAGTGCTGCCACCTAATTGGGGCTGGTTTACCGGCAGACTGTAACTGCTTACAGTCACATTTCCCACTGATGTGAGTGATGGGGAACTCCAGGGATTGGAAAATGCCCATACTGTGAGGGTGTTTTGGTTGTTCCCATATTGAGAATCAACAAAGTAATGAGGCTCGTTGGGATTGGTGGGCCAGCCCCCTGTGGCATAGCCTTTGAGTTTGGCAGGTTGAAGGGTGAAATTGCTGCTGCCTACATCAATTTTGGCAAAATTAGCGGCTCCGCCAGCGTACATGACATCTTTTTGGAAGGCAAAAATGTGGTTGCGCACAAAAGAGGCGCCAAACATGTTGGAGCCCAGGTAGAGGGCATCCTGACCGACGCCAATGTGTGGATAGTCGAAGAAGTAATCGGAGCCACCACCGGGATTGCCATCAAATGAGTAAAGGTACCATGAGCCGGTGGCGCTGTCGGTTTGGGAGACAGCAATACAGGCCCACCCGTTGTCGCCGCCATTGACAGCGGTGTCGTAGGCGGTGATACCCAGGACGTAACGGCCGTTTTCCTCATCATAGGCCGAATAGGGATCAAACATGACTACGGTAGCGCTGCCCGTAGCACAATTACTGCCCCAAAAATCTTCATACAGGGTGGGACCAACGAGGCTGTTACCCGATTTGTCGAAGATTTGGAAGCTGGTGTTGACGCCGACGACAACGTGATCTTTCCCGACCATAATGTCGGGGTCAGGCGGTACACCTTGCTGAGATTGTGTGTAGTCGATGGCTTTGAAGCTGGCGCCAGGGCTTACCACGCCAAGCGGTTCGATACCAGCAGTCGTCTGGCCGCTTACTTGCTGTAGGGGGTTGTAGTTTTGGATTGCGGGATCGACTGCTTGCAGCGCAGATTCCTTGACCATAGCCTGAAATGCAGCTTCGCTGACCGGGCCTTCGTTAACGTCTAAATCCATCTGACCGGATTCATAAGCTAATTTGAGCTTATCAACTTCTGCGGCCCGGCTGGGCAGTGAACTGACATCGACGACGGCAGGTGATACAGCTTCACCATAGACAATGGTTGGGCCATCCTGTTCAACGACAACACCTGTACCACCACTTTGACGACCGGGTGCTAAAGCCAATTGAACAGCTTCCTGACGAACGGCCGTTTCCGGGGTTAAGGTGCCAGATTGAAAAAGCAGCCACGTACCTGCACCTAAAATGGATAAAATCACAACAATACGAACTATTTTAGACCTAAACATAAGCTTCTCTATTCCTCCTACTAAATTTTTGGTTCACGCCATCTAGCTGATATAAGTTGAACTGCGGCTCCCTGACTAACAGGTGTGGGCAAGCCTAAATGTATTGCCATAGGCAGGCTCCTCCTATACTATTACGTTCCAACTCCGAGAATGTAGAAAAACACTCCGAACTTACTCCGAATTTTCGGAATGGAGGCTCAGAAGTATGGCGAAGGCCACGGCCAAATCGTTTGCGCAATTGTTAACAGAAGCTGTCTATCAGATTCGGCATCGAGAATCCAAAAGCGTACAGGCGGTACAGGATGAATTAGGATACGCTCTAGACAAAAAAGGCGGATCTTCCATTGAGTATTGGCGCAAAGGACATGTACCGTCCACGATAGCTGACGTGGAAAATTTGACGCGGCTGATTGTTCAACGGGGCGGATTTTCTCGAGAATGGGTCTCTGTCTTTCTGTTGAGTGCAGGTCACCCCCTTCCCCAACAGTTTTTAAATTCTTTGTTTCAAGCTGAAGCAGCCACCCGTCTACCAACGGCCGTTACCAACATATTTCTGCCAATCCAACCCACTTCTTTTGTTGGCCGCCAGGAAGAACTAACAGCTATCCGCACCCAAATGCATGATCCCGACTGCCGGATTTTGACACTGGTAGGGCCTGGTGGTGTGGGCAAAACAAGATTAGCATTACAAGCTGCGGAGGAAACGGCCGTTTCCTTTCCTGATGGCGTCTTTTTTATCCCATTAGCCACACTAACCGCGCCAGAATTTCTTCTATCCACCATCGCCAACGGCGTAAACTTTTCCTTCATAGATGAGATTCCGCAGCACACGCAGTTGATCAACCACCTGCGCGAAAAGACCCTACTGCTGGTCATGGACAACTTTGAACATCTGATGATGGAAGCCCAACTCATCGCCGACATCCTGAGCCAGGCACCCCAGGTGAAAATTTTGCTAACTTCGCGGGAACGGCTCAATTTGCATGGCGAGTGGGTTTTTGAAGTAAGCGGCATGTCGTTCCCGACGCGGCGGGTAACAGGCATGTTGCCAGACCTGGCAGATAACAAACCAAATTTTGAACAGTACAGCGCTGTCCAGTTGTTTGTGCAAAGTGCGCGTCGTGTGCGCTCTGATTTTCAACTAAACGAGACAGACAAACCGGCCATTATCGAAATTTGCCAACTGGTCGATGGCTTTCCGCTGGCAATTGAACTGGCTGCTACCTGGGTGCGTTTGTTGACCTGTGCTGAAATTGCCCGAGAAATCACCCAAAATTTTGAATTCCTGGCCACAAACTGGCGTGATATTCCGCCGCGTCACCGTTCTTTACGCGCTGTGTTTGATTATTCCTGGATACTGCTTTCTCCTGAAGAACAGCATGTATTGTGCCGACTGGCCGTCTTTCGGGGCGGGTTTAGTTGGGCAGATGCCATAGTTGTATCCAATGCCTCATTTTTTCTACTCGGACAATTGGCTGACAAATCATTTTTACATGGGCAGCTTGCAAGTGGCGAAACGGCCGTTGGCGAAGCCACAGTTTCACGGTATGAAATGCACGAGTTACTGCGATTGTTCGCCGTGGAAATGCTTAACAAAGAGGCACATATTCAGGTGGGTGACAACCTGTTTTCAGACGAGATGATCTCAGCCTGCGACGACCACGCCCGCCACTTCGTTCGCTTTTTAAGCGAGCGGAATCCGCAGCAAAAACGGACGCAGCAAGCTGAAATCTTGCTGGAAATTGGTCAGGAAATTGATAACGTGCGTGCTGCCTGGCATTGGATAGTTGAACGGGAACAAGTCGAACTCATTCGGCTTGCGTGTGATGCGCTTTTCCACTTTTATGACATGCGCGGCTGGCTGGAAGAAGGGAGCGAACTATTTGGAACGGCCGTTACGCAGGTGCGCCGTCTGCGGGAGCAAAATACCCAGGCTGTAGATGACATTCTCTGGGGCAAACTGTTGGCACGAGAAGGTCAATTTGCTTACCGGATCGGTCAATATGAGCGAGCAAGACTATTGCTAGAAGAAAGCCTGCCCCTTTTCCGTCACCTGAAAATGCAGCGCGAGACGGTATTTACCCTCAATTTACTAGCCAGAATTGTGTACAGGCAGGGTCTTTACAAAGAATCCGAACAATGGTGTCAGGAAAGTCTGACCTTGTGTCAAACACCAGCATTCCCGGATGGCATGGTAAGCGCCCTGGCAACGCTGGGCCACGTCTCGGCAGATCGCGGTGAATACGATGAAGCCCGCCATTTTTACCAACAAGGGTTGGAAATTTGTGAGCGAATCGGCGATCAGCACAATAAAGCACGGCGGCTCAACGAACTGGGTAACATCTTCTGGCGTTTAGGCGATTATGCCAGCGCCGAAAAATTGTGCCGACAAAGCCTGACTTTATTTCACAAACTGGATGACCGGCAGGGTATTGCCATGACGTACAAAAACCTGGGCAATATTGCCGGGGATACCGGAAACTACGAACAGGCAGAAAACTGGTATCGTCAGGGTCTGGCGCTTTGCCAGGAAATCGGTGACAGATGGGGTGAGGCCGCGCTGTCCAATAATTTGGGCAATATTTATTGGCAGTCAGGGCAGTACAGCGAAGCGCGTCACTTGTGTGAACAAAGTGTGCGAGTCTGGCGAGAATTTGGTTTCCAGTGGGGAATTGCCGGTTCGTTGGAAACGCTGGCAAACGTCGCCATCGCCCTGGACGAGATGGCGGATGCCAAATTGTATATCCGGGAAGCATTAGCCATCGGGTATACCATTCAGGCCACACCGTTAGTCTTGGATGTGTTGGTGAGCCTGGCACAGCTTTGGGGGCGTAAAGGGGAATTGGCGAAAGCACAGGCGCTGCTCACTTTTGTCAAAGACCAGCCTGCCATGGATCAGGAAGGTCGCAGTAAGGCAGAGGCTGTCTACCGTGAAATTGATGCCCAGATACCATCTGACCATCAGCCATATGTGCAGCCACAAACGTTGGCTGAGGTGGTAACGGCCGTTCTCCAGCAAATGTCGTGAGATGGCGTAATACTCCGGCAAAACATAGAAAAAATCTATAGACACTATAAAAAATATGAATGTTTTGCATGTTGCTAGTATTGTCCACAGCAGGTTCCTATACTTCCACACATGCTCAATTTACTCACACCCAAACGCACCGAATCCTATTCAACACGCAGCCTTGAAGCCCAGGTTGGGCATACCCCGCTGCTGCATCTAAAGCAAACGGCCGTTGCCGCCAATCTTCCTGAAACCGTGCAGATCTATGCCAAAGCCGAGTGGTTTAACCTCAGCGGCTCCGTCAAAGATCGCGCCGCCTTACACATCATCCGCACCGCCGAAGAAAACGGCCAGTTGTGGCCGGGCATGACCCTGTTGGATGCCAGCTCCGGCAACATGGCGCTGGCCTACGCCGTGTTGGGCAAAGCACGCGGTTACAAAGTGCTGCTGGCCGTGCCGGAAAGTGCGGGCGCGGAACGCATCGCCCACTTGCGCCGCCTGGGCGCGGAGGTAATCGTCACCCCTGGCGCCGACGGCTCCGATGGTGCCATTCGCGCCGCGCAGGAAATTGCCAAAACAAACCGCAGCCTGTTTTACGCCAACCAATACAACAACCCCGCCAACTGGCAGGCTTATTATGAAACGATGGCGCCTGAAATCTGGACACAAACACAGGGTCAAGTTACCGATTTTGTGGCTGTTTTGGGTTCGAGCGGCACGTTTATGGGTACAGCCCGCCGTTTACGCGCCTTCAATCCAGATGTGCGCTGTATTGCCGTGCAGCCCGCCAGCGCCAAAGAGGGCATCAAAGGCTTAAAGCATATGCCCACCGCCATTCGCCCGGCCATTTACCATGAAACGGTAGCCGATGCCGCGTTGAGCATCACCCGCAGAGAAGCTGACGCCATGCAGGAGATGCTGGCTTTGTGCGAAGGCATTGAAGTGGGTTCTTCGGCCGCCGCCGCCGTCGCTGCCGCTGTCAACTACGCCCGTACTCTGGAATACGGTCATGTGGTTACGGTGCTGCCAGACGCGCCGCAAGCTTTTTAACCGCAGAGAGCGTAAAGGACGCGGAGAGAAATCTCTGCGTGCCGCACGTTCTTTGTGGTGATTGCCCCAATCGTCAATCCAAAATCGTCAATCGTTAATCTCAAATCGTCGGAACTTTTTCACAGGCGGCAGCGTCTTCTAAGCATAACAAGCAGCTTAGGAGGCACTTGCCATGAGAAAAACGATTGCGTTATTCCTGACTTTATTTGAGGTGTTATTGAGTATGGCGGGAACGGCCGTTGCCCAAGACGATCCCATGCCCCCCATCGATGAACCGCCCATTTGGAACGTCGCTGGCCTGACCATCGAATACCAGCGCGTCAACACCACCATCGACAACCAGATTGCCACCACCCACATCGAACAGCTATTCGTCAACGACAACGACTGGATGCTGGAAGGCACCTACCTCTTTCCCCTGCCGGAAGGCGCGGCCGTTAACCAGCTCACCATGTGGGTCGATGGGCAGCCCATCGAAGCCAAAATCCTGGAAAAAGAGGAAGCGCGTCAAATCTACGACGAAATCGTGCGCCAACTACGTGATCCGGCGCTGCTGGAATACGTAGGCACGCAGGCCATCCAGGCCAACGTCTTCCCTATTCCGCCGCATGATGAGCGCCGCATCGAAATCGAGTACACGCAAGTGCTGCCCGCCGACAACGGCGTCATCCACTACGTCTATCCACAGTCAACCGACCTGTACACCAATACCCCGTTGGAAAACCAGAGCATCCGCGTGGAAGTGCTTTCCGACGAGGCCATCCGCGCCATTTATTCGCCCAGCCATGCCGTAGACATCAGCCGCGACGGGGATTTCCGGGCGGTGGTGGGCTATGAAGACAGCGATGTGGTCGCCGACACTGATTTTGAACTCTATTACACCGTCTCGCCAGAAGAGATTGGCCTGAATTTGCTCAGTTACAAAGAAGCGGGGCAGGATGGTTTCTTCACGCTGCTGGTGGCGCCCAGTGTGGTTGTGGACGAGGTGATCGCCAAAGATGTGATTGTGGTGATGGATACCTCGGGCAGCATGGAAGGGGAGAAGATGGCGCAAGCGCAGGAAGCGGCGCGGTATATCGTTGAGCATCTAAACCCGGAAGATAGCTTTAATATTGTGCCGTTTTCAACCGGGGTGCGCTTGTATGAGCCAGCGTTGGTTTCTGCCGAGAATCTTGGCGGCGTGGGCAGCTTTATCAACAGCCTGGAAGCGGTTGGCGGCACGAACATCAGCCAGGCGCTTTTGGAAGCGGCCGCTATGGTTGATGAGCAGCGTCCCACCACGATCATCTTTTTGACGGATGGGCTGGCGACGGAAGGCATTACCGATACGCCATTGCTGCTGGATGCCGTCAAACAGGCGATGCCGCCAAACGCCCGTATTTTTGTCTTTGGTGTGGGGGATGATTTGGATCCGAACTTGCTGGATGCGCTGGCGGAAAACCATCGCGGCACGACGACGTATGTCCGGCCGTTTCAAGCCATCGACGAAGAGGTGAGCAGTTTCTTTGCCAAAGTGAGTGCGCCGGTGCTGTCTGATATCAGCCTCGATTTTGATGGCATCGTGGTGGATCAGCTTTATCCCGATACGCTGCCAGACCTGTTTGCGGGCAGCCAGTTGGTGCTGACGGGGCGTTACCGTGATGGCGGCGCCGCTACGATTACCCTCAGCGGCACGGTGAACGGGCAGCCGCAGGAATTTGTGTATGAAGACAATCTGTTCCGCACACGCGGCGGCGATGAGTTTATCCCGCGTTTATGGGCGACCCGCGCCATCGGCCATTTGCTGCGCGAGATTCGGCTGCGCGACGATAACCCGGAACTGGTGCAGAGTGTGGTTAATTTGAGCATTCGTTATGGCATCATTACGCCTTACACCAGTTATCTGATTGAGGAAGATGACATTTTTACGCAGTCTGGCCGGGCCAATATTGCGCAAACGGAAGGCGAGGCCATTGAGGTAACGCGGGAGGTTTCTGAGGAGATGGTGGCGGAGGCGGCGGCGTCTGCTGACATGGCGGCGGCGGAAGCGCCGTTGGCACTGCCCACGAGTTTGCCCAGCCTGGAAAAGGGTGATGGCGATATGGTTGTGTCTGCGGATGAGGCGATTCGTTTGGTGGGGAGTAAGACGTTTGTATTGCGTAACGGCCGTTATACAGACACCACCTATGATCCGGACACACAAACGCCACAGCCGGTCGTTTTTGCCAGCGATACTTACTTTGACCTGCTCGCGGCCGCGCCGGAATTGGGCCAATACTTTGCCTTAGGGCAAAATGTGCTGGTGGTGTATGAAGGCCAGGTGTATGAAACGGTTGAATCGGGTGGCGTGGAGACGGTGGTGCTGCCTGAGATAGATGATGGGATGGAAACGGCCGTTCCCCAACCTGCAAACACGCAACCGACTGACACCGAACCCACCCCATTATCCACTGAGGCGAAACCAGAAGCTGCCGACATCACCAACGGCATTTGTGGCACGGCCATGTTGATGCCGTTATTCATTGTGACCGGTCTGGTGGGATTAAAACGGAAGAAAAACAGGTAAGTGAGAAGATGAAGACCTGACACCTTATTTTTGCGCAAAAATAAGGTGTCAGGTCTGGTAAGGAGACAGAAAATGAAACGAATCCTGATTGTTTTGCTGTTAATAAGTTTGGCGGCCTGCACGGCCGTTTCTGAAAAACCAACCATCAACGAAGCCGAGGTGTACACGGCCGTTATCCAGCAAATTTACACCGTAGACGACACCTTTGGCGGCACCTTGCAGCCGCCGCTGGTCTACCTGCTCAGCCAGACGGATGACAGCGTAGGCGATCCCAACATTGAGCAGCAGCCAGCGCAGATGATAGACGAAGCATCTCAGCAGGCGATTGTGGCCGGGTTGGCAGAGTTGCCAGCGGAATGGGTGTGGGTAAACGGCCGTTCTGATGTACCAATCACGGAAGATGGGCAGGTTGAGGGAGATGGCGTCATCATCACCCTGGGCAATATTCACCCGCAGGCCGATGGCACTGTGCAGGTTTCAGCCAGCATTTACGTTGCCAATTTGGCCGCTGGCGGGCAAACGTTTATTTTGGAGCAAACAGATTCTGGCTGGGTGGTGAGTGGGACAACTGGCGTTCAGTGGATTAGTTAAATCCCGTTTAGAAGCTCAACTTTTCACAGAAGTTGAGCTTCTGGCACATCACTTATCTTGTGCAGGCAGCGTAAAGTAAAACAGGCTGCCTGCTCCGACCTCACTTTCTACGCCGACTGCTCCCCTTAATTTATGAATAATGCGCTGCACAATGGAAAGCCCCAGGCCATAACCGCTGATGCGCACTTCGTTTAAACGGGTGAATGGTGTAAACAGAAATTGCTGCTGTTCATCCGAAATACCTTCACCATTATCGCGAACCCAAAACTGGATCATATTATTTTCAATTTTTCGAGCGCCAAGGCCGATAATTGGTGGCTTGCCCCCATATTTTATGGCATTGGTGAGATAGTTTTCCCACACTTCTTCAATCCATTGGGCATGACCCAAAGCGGTGGGCCACGTTTCTGGCAAGATAATCGTCGCCTGATGTTCATCAACGATATGTTGGATGCGTTCTAATGCGGAGTTGACAATATCTGCCATGGATAACGGCCGTAGCGTCACATCCGCCTTGCGCACGCTGGAGAGAAGCAGCAGTTCATCTACAATATTGTTCATGCGGTAGGCATTGTCAATGATGCGCTGCTTCACATTTCGTTTCTCTTCTTCGGTGAAATGCGCGTCATCAATGATAAGTAGTTCAGCAAATCCGGCTAAACGAGAAAGTGGGCTTTTTAGGTTATGGGCGACGGTATGGGCAAAGGCATCAAGCTCTTCGTTTTGGGCTTGCAAGTCTTGCTTCTGATATTGCAATGTCTCGACAAGACGGGCGTTTTCGATGGCAATGGACGCGGAGGCAGCCAGCGATTCTGCAATGGCGAGGTCGTCATCGTCGAAGATGCCGTTATGTTTGTTGACAACTTCTAAAACGCCGATCACCATGTCTTGAAAACGCATAGGAACGGCGAGCAGGGAGGTGGTATGGAAGCCGCTTTGGTTATCTACTTGCGGGAAGAATCGGGGGTCTTCATGGACATGATTGACAACCGTGCTTTCCCCTGTTATGGCTGTCCAACCGGCGATGCCTTGCCCTGGTTCTAGAATTTGATCGAGCAAAACTGTGTTGTCGCCTGTGTTATCACTTGTTTTTGCGTGATAGGCTGCTCGACACACCAGTAGTTCTGGATAAGCTTCGTGCCATAACCAAACGGAACTGCCATAGGCTCCAATGATTTCAATAGCAACTTGCAACAGTCGCTCTAAGACGTGGGCTGTTTCTAATGTGGATGTAAGCGCCTGGCTGGCTTTGTTAAGTGAACGCAGTAAGCGATTTCGCCTGGCGAGTAGATCGACAGATTTGGGTGACTCATCTCTAAACTCATGGTTTATGGTCATACAATAATTGGTAGCTACACGTGCTAAAGTTGAATTCTAATTGTGCTGCCGCTGATAAAAATAGCAGATCATACCCTCTGCAAGTCTGACTTGATGCGCTGTTTTTCTTGGTAATATGCTATCACTTTTATGCTTAGGTCGCATGTTTAACAAGCTTGCTTGTTTAAAATCTTATTACGATGACATGATCATGCCCACACTGAAAAATCACAATCCCAGATACGAATGACTCTATCTTTGTCTCCCAAGGTAGCCAATTGTGTGCCTTGCGGCTGGAAGGCAAGGCCAGAAAAGGCGAAGGCTGAATGGGGTTCTGCCAGAATGGCTACGGTTGTCCAGTCTGAACAGCGCCAAATGCGGACGGTGCCATCGGCCGATTTTGAGGCCAGGAACTGATTGTCTGCGGAAAATGAAACGGCCGTTACCGGTTTGGTATGTACTCTTAAAGTTGTGATGGCAGTGCCGGTTGTGGGCTGCCACAGGCGGATGGTGTGGTCGTAGGCGGCTGAGGCCAACAGGGTGGCGTCACTGCTCAAGGAGAGGGCGTGGATTTCTCCGGTGTGACCAGTCAGCGTCAGGGCTTCCTGCTTCTGGTCAAGGTCCCACATTTTGATGAGACTGTCGCCTCCGGCAGAGTAAGCAAATTTTGAATCTGCGCTGACGGCGAGGTCGTTAACACGGCCGTTATGCCCGCGCATGGTTGCTGTATTTTCCCCTGTCTCAAAATCCCACAGTTTGATGGTTTTGTCGTAAGCGCCAGAGAGGATGGTGCGCCCGTCGGGGGTGACAGCTACGGTATACACATAATCATTGTGTCCGCGCAGGGTGCGTGGGCGGTCTTGACCCGCCACATCCCAAATTTTGACTGAATTTTTAGAGGCTGAGAGGATGTATTCGCCGTTGGCGGTGATGGTGACGGTGAAAACAGAACCGCTGTAGCCTAAAATTTCCCGCTGTTCCTTGCCCGTTACACTATCCCACAGGCGCACGGTTTGGTCATAAGAGGCAGAGGCCAGCAAACGGCCGTTTGGCGACCAGGCCACACGAGTAATCGCACGATTGCTCGCTTTCAACATATGACGTAATTTAAATCCAGTCGGACAGATTTCTTTTTTCATGGGTTAAAGGTCGTAAGGTTGCAAGGTTGCAAGGTGTTTTTACTATGCTACCCTGCCACTTTTTTTACTTTT
>JACSSI010000830.1 GCA_014879345.1 Anaerolineae bacterium
TCAGCACCGAGCCGTCGTGCATCCACATGGTTGGGGTTTTGCGCTAACAATTCGTCAAACAAAGCTACCGACTCCGCAAAATAACCTTGATCAGCATAGGTTTGCGCCACCCAAAACATCGCCGCTTCTGGATTTTTTGTGCGGTTGATAGCTTCCTGAAAAATAGGCCACGCCATCTCTCTACCCTGACTTTGCCCCAGCAGATAATCTTGAATGAGTTGATGCTCCCCTTCTTTCAGCATCTCCTCCACATCGGCAGGACAAAGGTCTTCCGGATCCACATCCTCGACGTATTCCCGGTATTTTCCTTCCCAGCGCGACATGTAGCCATAGGAATGGGCTAAGCGGCGGCGCTGCTGCCAGGGCCGGTCATCCCAATCATCAATGATGCGTCCCAACGCCTTGCGATTTTCACGGATGACATCGGGTGCATGAAAGGCTGCCATAATCAGATCAGACGCCTCCTGACAGTCAGGAAAGAGCGCCAATACCTCAAAACAAAGGGCAGCGGCGTCTGGCTCAGAGTAATCATCATCCTCCAGAAGCAACCGCGCCTCAGACAACATCTTTTCGATATATGCCGGATATTGGCTCATTTTTCTGACGAGCTGACGAGTTGAATTTGGCGCGTGGGGAAGGCGATTTCAATACCTTGCTGTTCAAATACCAACCTTATTTGACGGCGTAAATAACGCTGGACATTGGCTTCTGCGCCAGGTTTGGTTTTCACCATTATGCGCAGACGTACGGCCGATTCATCCAAACCCTCTACGCCCGTGACCAGCGGTGTTTCAAGGATAACGGGGGCAAATTCGGAGTCTGTTTGTAAGTCTGCGCCGATTTGTGCCAGGGTCTCAATCGCCTTGTCTACATCGGCGTCGTAGGTGATGCCCACTTCCACCAGCGCCCGCGACCAGTCACGGGATTTATTGGCCACGGTGCGTACTTCGCCATTGGGGATGTGATAAATGGTGCCATATAGATCACGCACGGTGGTTTTGCGCAGGGTGATGCTTTCGACTGTGCCGGTAATGCCACCCAAAACGACAGCATCGCCAATGGTGTATTGATTTTCAATGAGGACAAACATGCCGCTGATCATATCTTTGACCAGGGTCTGGGCACCCAGACCAAAGGCCAGCCCCACAAAACCGACGCTGGCGACGATGGGCATAATGGGCACGCCCAACTCGTCCAAAATGATGAGCAGCGCGGTGACAACAATGAGTACCGCCCCCGTCGTCCACAACACACGAGAAATTGTCTCTGTGCGTTTGTCGAGCATGGAGCCATCTTCATCATCCAGGCTTTGCACTTTAAGGTGCAGGTGTTTGGTGAGATAACGCAGCAGTACGATGCCGACGACTGCCAAAACGATGGTGAGCAGGATGGTAAAACCACTTATTTTTAACCAGTTAAGGATGAGTTCAGGATCAATCATTTGTTAGTAGTGGACGCTCGATAATGGAAAGCTAAACGGCCGTTTCTCCCATAAAATGTACGCCTATCTTCGCAGAAAATGGACGATTTGACCACATCCAACCAGTTGTATATGATGCACAACATCAATCCTTGTGGGCTGATTTTAAACTGCTTATCCAGACAATCACTTGAAAGGGGACTTTAAATGAAACAAGACCAAACCAAACTAAGTGTTTTATTGCTTTGTTTGCTCATCTTGATAGGAACGGCCGTTTCCGCATGTACATCAGCAGAGACCCAACCTCAAGAAACAGCCACCATCGCCGCCACTGAAACAGAGCCGCCAACCAGTGCACCGACTGCCACAGAAGCGCCAGTCAATACCGCCGCACCCGAAACCCAAAAGCAAGAACCGGCTTCGCCCCAACCGCCAACACAAACGCCGGAACCAGAAGTTGAAAATGAGCCAACCCTGGACGTCCAGCCAGCGAAGGCGCTATCTGACGAACCCGTCACCATTCAAGCCAGCGGCTTAGAACCAGGCCAACTCATAACCCTAACCGCGTCCATGAGTGATGATTACAACCGTAAGTGGCAATCTTCGGCAACCTTCATAGCCGATGATGATGGTGAAGTTGATGTTGCTGCACAAGCCCCCATTACCGGTACGTACACGACGGTTGATCCGATGGGCCTGTTTTGGTCAATGCTGCCCGTGTATCCGATACCCAGTACCGATTACAACTATTTTGCCAACTGGTACACTGTTCCCCGAATGGTAACTGTCAAGGCAGAGGTTGAGGGGAAACAAATGGCAACAGCCTATACAGAACGAGTGCGCTTAAATGAAGATGTCAATGTAACGACACTCACTGAAGAAGGTTTAGTCGGTTATCTTTTTACGCCTGCCGCAGAAGGCACCTATCCCGCTTTGCTAATTTTGGGCGGTTCTGGCGGCGGGATTGATTCTGCGAAGGCGGCGATGCTAGCCTCGCATGGCTATGTGACCCTGGCGTTAGACTATTTTGGCGAGCCGCCATTGCCTGTTGAGCTATCTGAAATCCCCCTCGAATATTTCAAGACCGCCATTGATTGGTTACAAGCCCAGGAAAACGTCGATGCCGACAAAATTGGCGTGGTTGGCACATCGCGGGGTGGTGAGTTGGCGCTTTTGCTGGGCGC
>JACSSI010000831.1 GCA_014879345.1 Anaerolineae bacterium
GATATAATTTACCGGATCACTGCCCACATAGGCGTAAAGATTGGTGCTGTTGCCGGCAAAACCAACGGGGTCTTTGCTCAACCATTGGCCGGTGGCGGCATCATAGTCACGCAGGCCAAAACGCACCAGCCCCGTATCTCGATCATACAGTCCACCCGCAAAGCCAAAGGGCTGGAAGCCAGGATTGGTATCCTGGGTCACATTGCCCCACACATCATAATCCAGGCGCTGCGCCACTTGACCAGTAGCAACATTGACCACCAATCGCGGACTGCCCAGATGATCGGCGATGATGCGGTAGGTTTGCCCACCTTTGATGAGATATTCCGGCACATTGGCCCGCGCCCCATACACAAAGCGGCTCACGACAGCATTGCTGCCATCCAGTTCAGCAATTGGCTGATAGTCGCCCTGATAGAGGAAGCCTTGCACCAGCGTGCCGTTGAGGCGCTTGCCCACACGCCGGTTGAGGGCATCAACCAGATAGGTGATTTGCTGGCTGTTGGGCAGGGTGACGGTCAGCAGATTGCCTGCTTCATCATGTTGGTAGCTGGTGACGGCGCTGCCAACCGTTTTGGTGGCGCGTTCCCCGGCGGCGGTGTAGGTAAACTGTGCCGTACCCGCTTGGAGCAGTCGGTCTTGGGCATCATAGGTGGCGTTCGTGCCGTTGGCGCTGAGACGATTGCCGTTGGCGTCGTAGGTAAACGCGCCAATGGGGCTGCCGTTGCGGCTGACGCCGGTTAAGCGCCCCGCCGGATCGTAGGTGTAGGCGTCGGTATTGGTGCTGCCGCCGATGGTTTCTACTTTGGTGACAATACGGCCGTTTACATCCCGCGTGAAAGTTGTCTGATACAGCGGCGTGGCATTGTAGCTGGCGGCATAACTGGCAGCTTCAGCAAAGGCATTGTACGTCCAGGTATCACTGACGCTGCCCAACTGGCTGCCCATCACCAGCCCATGATTGGGGTGATGGCTGATGGTCAAGCCGCCTGCGCCCGTCACCTGCTGATCCTTGTCGTATTGATAGGCGATGGGGTTGGCGTTGTTGACGCTCATTGAGCCGACCAGCCAGTTGGCGTTGTAGGCAAACTGAACCGTACCCGCCACCGGCCCTGTCTGGCTGCGTTGGGTGATCAGCGGCCCGTCATAGGTGTAGCTAAGACCAATGCCGCTGGGATCGCTCAACGTTTGGATGCGCCCGGCGGCGTCATAGGTGAGCGAGCGCGTGCCTCGCGCCAGGGTGACGCTGCCCAGGGTGTAGCCATTGTTGAGATAAGTCAGGCCGACGCTGCCGCCGGGTCTGGTGTAGGTGGTCAGATTGCGGTCAGCGTTGTAGGCCCACTGGGAACTGCCGCTGCCGCTAACGGCTGGCGGGGTGTAGGTCAATGGCTGATCATCGGCGGCATAGGTGAAGCTGTGAGCCGGACGACCGGGGGGCGTCAGGCTGGTCTGGTTGCCAGCGGCGTCGTAGGAGAAACCCAGGGTGCGATTTCCGGGCAAAACGGCCGTTGTCATTCTCCCCGTCACATCATAAGCAAAAGTCGCTAAACGGCCGTCGGGAGCGGTCTGGCTGGTGAGCCAGTTGGCATTGTTGTAGCCAAACGTGGTGGTGCGGTTCAACTGGTTGAGCGTTTGCAAACGTCCCCGGCTGTCATACGTCAGATTGGTAGGTGTCAACGCCCCGCTGCTGTCATGATTCGCCGACAGCAACCGCCCCGCCGCGTCCAGTGTGAAGGTGTGGCTGCGATTTTCAGGCGTTTTCATGACAAAGGTGCGATTGGCGGCGTTATAGGTGTAGGTCCAGGTTTGGTTGTTGCCGGTGACGCTTTCTTGCAGCGTGGTCAGGCTGAACGGGTTGCCTGGGGTGGCGAGGGTGGCGGTGCGAACGGCCGTTGTCGTCAATTGCAAACTGCCCGGTGTGGTAATCACCACCGAAGCTGCCAGCGGGGCACTCATGCCCCAGCGCGGATCAGGCGCATAGGTCACGCGCTCCACAGAGCCGTCCGGACTGGTTAAGGTGAACACGCTGCCGTCGCCAATCACCAGCGTATGCGTGGCGCCATTGGGCGTGGTAACACTGCGCTGGCGGTCGCCGTTGTCAAGGATTTTGGTGGTGTAGGTGGTAGTTTCGCCCTGCCCTGTCGTCAGGGTAACGCTGGTTTGACCAGGCTGTTCCAGGCGGCTCAGGTTGATGACTTTGCCTGCCGCGTTGGTATCACGGGTTAAACGGCCGTTGCCATCATACAAAAACTGCGCCACCCCGCCCCGCGCATCCGTCAGCGACGTAAGCAAACCGGACGTGGTATAAGCCAGCGTCACCGTATTGCCCGCCGGATTCGCCACCGTGCGCAGGTAGCCGCTGCCCGTCAACGTCAGCGGGGTGCGCTGCCCGCCCGAAGCCACAATCGCCGTGGGCTGACCGCTGCCATTGCGCTCAATCGTGGTCACATTGCCATCGTAATCGGTGATGGTGGTCAGGTGACCGCTGCCGTTGTAGGCAAAGGTATACAGCGCCGCGCCCGTCAAAGCGTGGAGCGTGCGCAAATGCCGCCCTGCACTGGAAAACTCATACACTTCCGCCCCGTTCGGATCCGGCACA
>JACSSI010000832.1 GCA_014879345.1 Anaerolineae bacterium
GCTCGTAACATCCACTCGGAACACAGATCGCGCCAGGTATATGCCTGGATAAAAGCGGGTAGCTTTTCCCGAATATCTTCCAGTAGTTCGTCTTGCGCCCCTAATGCCAGCTTAGACTGATAGGCAGCCAGCGAATAGTAATAAAACCGCAGATACGGATCCATCACGTAATAGCGACCGCGCCGGGAGGTAGCATCTTCCTCCGTGACTGGCACTTCTCGCGCCACAAAACCTGTATCACGCAGCGTTGCCAGATAAGAGGTAATATGCCCTTTTGACAACCCAGTGTGAGTGACAATGCGTCCAGTCGTATGGGCACCGTGTGCTAACGAGCGCAGGATTGATACATAGTTGTAGGGGTCGTTGACAAAATCTTTAAGCAAAAAGGCCGGTTCATCCATCATCCACATGTTAGATGGCATCAATTGGCGGCGCAGATTTTCCTCAAAAGAGAGGTCTGGCGAGAGGCGTTCCCAATAAGCAGGAATTCCGCCCCACACCGAATAGATAGAAACGCGCTCACGAGCCGTGTGTTCCGGGAAAAACGAGTGTGTCGTCCAAAATGGCATAGGCGGCAAATTGACATGCGCTGTAGCCCGGCCATAAAGGGGGGCATCATAGGCCAATATCTGCTTCTGCATCATGCCCATTTGTGACCCCGACAGCACCAGCATCAGGTTTGCTTTACTCAGCCATTGATCCCATGCCTTCTGCAAAATACCAATAAACTTGGGATTAACGGCCATCAGATAGGTCACTTCATCAATGAACAGAACAACACGCCGATCACTGGCAATTTTGGCTACTTCCCGAAACGCCTGCTCCCAACTAGCATAGGTATAGTCTCGCGGCGCCGGACTGTCTGGGGTATCGTAATTATAAATTGCCTGGGAGAAAGACCGGAGTTGTTCTAAAGAAGAGGTTGGCTCAGCCACCCAATAGAGCCCGCGATTGGTATACCGACGCAACCAGTGCGTCAGCAGTCGGGTTTTGCCTACGCGACGGCGGCCATATAAAATCAAAAACGTCGCTCGTGGCGATTGCCAGAGATTATCTAGCAATTCCAGTTCAGAACGACGCCCGATAAATTCTGATTCATTCATGACACATCCCAAATATCTATTTAGTATAATTTGAAATAGTATATTTGAGATTATACTAAATGAAATGAGGATGTTTGTCAAGGGGATTTGTTGTGTAGGCTCAACACACAGTGTACTACTACAACAAAACTTTTGCAACTCCCTTACGAAAATCGGCTGCGGCGAAGAGCAAACTGGATGGTGGACGGTCCCTTTTAAATACATGACATACCTTCTTGTGGTGGTTGAGCCGCCTTATTCCAGGTGGCAGCGGTCACGCTGTCCCCCAGCAGCACAGCCCCCTCCCCCACTGCCAGGAGCGCCACGTTTTCCCGCAAACAGACGTCATCGGGGAAAAATTGGCGGCTGAGCGCTTCCAGACCAGCCGGATGGCAGGCCGTTAAGACAACCGCGCTGTCAGGCAAGCAAGGGCCGTTGCTCACAAGCAGCGACCGATAGCCTCGCAAATGGGTGTCTGCCAATTCTTTCCACGGTAATCCATGTAAAACAAGCCGGATATCAGGAATTTGCAGCACAGCCAAAACAACAGCTTTGAGAAGCTGCCGTCGCTCCCAACTATTCCCCTGGCATGCAAAAAACAGCAGCCCATCTGGCAGGTTGTCAAAGCGATTTGTCGGCCATTCCAACCATTCCCGCGCCGCACGGCTGGCTGTTAAGCGATTGAGAGCCAAACTGAGACTGGAAACGCCCGTTTGTTTCCCCTGTCTCTCTTGCTGCTTCAGCCATTTACGCAAAGCAGGTATGTCAGCTACGCCTGCGTGATATGCCTGGGCCAGTAGGGGCAAACTTTGGGGATGCACGGCCATACCCTGAAACCACTGCTGCCAGCGGCGGATCAGCCTTTCAGCCATTTCTCCAGGAACAGGGGCCAGGGGATTGAACCCACCCGACAGGGTAGCGCTGTCCAAATCCACATAAGTCAACTGCTCACCCAGTAGGCGCGTTACCACCGCCTTCCGTTTCAATCGAGAGACCAGATCTCCCTTGCCATCAATCACCACTAAATGGGATGTCTCGCCAGCCAGCATCTGTGTTATCTGGCAGACCAACCAATGCGCTGCCGCCTCCTGCCGCCCGTAAAGATTGAGTGGCCCAGCCATGTGCAACGGTACGCCGGTTTGAGATTTGCCTAACAGCCAGGCGCGGGGATCGGGATAAACGGCCGTTAACGCCGGCGGCAGAGGAGCATCCAGCCACATGGGTCGTAGGGTCAAACCGGGCATGGGCTTTTCTAGCAAACGCCACGGAGCGCCTTCCTTACTGTTTTTCTGGGATTTCGCTGGCAAAAAATCGCCGTCACCGCCCTTTTCGCCTGTGCTGACAAACAGGCTTCCGGCCACAAGATGGGCCACAAATGGCTGGTCCCAGGAAAGGTGGGAAACGGCCGTTAACCGCTGCAATGGTAGCACAGGGCATGTCACCACCGGTTTCAAGGAAAACTCAAAGTCAACTGCCATTTGCTCTACCAAACGAACGTGGGCGGCGGGTACACC
>JACSSI010000040.1 GCA_014879345.1 Anaerolineae bacterium
TTCGTGAATTACAGCAGCTTGAGCCAGTTTCTTTGGTTCAGGCGGCTACTGCGTAACATCAGTTATTAAATTAATTGTTCAATCAGGCAACAATTAATTTTTCTTTTTGTGTTGAATAACTTGGGAACTATATCGTAACAAGGTTGGATTTCCGTAAGAATTAAGCTAATTCTGGAAATGTGTTACAAAACTCGGGTGCCTTCATGTTCATAGCCATCACCCCACGCGAGAATTTTATGGGGTGTGATTTCGAGCAGCCGGAATTCGTCACTGTCGTCGTAGCGGAAATCCCATTCATATTTATCATAAAAGTAATTAGCGAGTGTGTCTACTGCTTGATGGGTCGCCACGTGGGCTTCGCCTTCGATGAGAATGGCAAAGTTGGTGTCGGGCAAAGCCAGGGAGACGGACTGGTTGTGGTAGAGGTTGACGAATTTTTGGGAGTAGGAACCGGTGGCAATGAAGATACGGCCGTCTAGCCACACAAACCAGATGGGGACAAGGTGAGGTCGGCCGTCGCTGCGCACGGTTGCCAGCCAAATGGCTGTTTCACGTCCAAGTCGGGCTTCTATGCCCCGCCACCGTTCCGGGTTTCGTCGTCTCACAAAGCTACCTACCCTTTCCTTCACATAATAAATATAACTGTTGTGCAAGTTTTACCACGAATGGGGGTAGGCGGGCAAAATTGGAATGTGCGCCAGACAGCAGCCAGAAATTTCTGACTGCTATCTGGCTGTTTTGTTATTGGGCAGCTAACGCCGATTCAATAACTTGATCAAAATCGGCAAAAGGCAAAGCGCCATTGACGAGTTCGCCATTGACGATGAAGGAAGGTGTGGACTTAACGCCAAGTTCAACGCCATTGGCGAAACTTGCTTCAACAGCTTCTTGATATTTGCCAGAATCCAGACAGGCGTTGAACGCTTGTTCATCCAAACCAATGCGGGCGGCAAATGATTTCAGGTTGCTGTCATTGAATGCACCTTGATTCTCTCCATTTTGATTTAGGAAAAGGGTGTCGTGATAATCCCAAAACGCCCCCTGTTCATTGGCACATTCAGCCGCCTCAGCCGCTTGAACGGATTCCTGCCCCAAAAAAGCGTAATGATTGTATTCAAAACGTACCTGCCCGCTGTCACCATATTTTTCGATGATTTGTTGACTTGTACCGATGGTGAATCGACGGCAGTAGGGGCATTGAAAATCGGAGAATTCCTGGATGACGACGGGGGCGTCTGCTGGCCCCCATGTTTTGCCATCGGTGATGGCGGGGGTGGTTAGAATGTTGGGTGGTTGAAAGGTGGCTTCTGCTTGCGCGGATCTGATCTGCTGCATCCAGTTAAGTAAGCCAGCCATAATGACAATGGCAATGATGCCGATGCCAATGTAAATGTTTCGTTTTTTCTTTTGTGTGGCACGCTGTTGTTCACGTCGTGCAAGGATCTTTTTTTTAGACATGAGTTACCTCCAGTCTAGTGTCTCGTTTTGCTAATTTCTAACAAATATGGATTCAGGCAGGGAACATCCAAAGGTGAAATCCCTTTCTTTGTATATAGGTTTGGTAAATGTGGAATCTAGACAAGACGGGGAGGCGGTGTGGGTGGTAAAGCAACGGCCGTTTCCACTGATTCATTAGCCAAGGTAAAAAGTGAAAAGGAATCGAGGTTTGTCGTCATGTCTGCCAATTCTGGCTGCATGAGCGCAAAACAAGGACAACGATGGCCGCTTTCTACAATTTCAGATGGTTGTACGGTGTCGGGACAGGGAGTTTCCTGGTTGGGAATGGCGATAGAAGCGGTTTGTGCAGGATCAACTGCCGCCGCTGTTTCATCGCCACAAGCAAAATTTTCAACCAGGGCAATGGGGCGCACCATTAATAATAAAGCCAGAATGACGATAAGTCGTTGTCCCATGACCGTGTATTCTAGCAGAGGCGGGCGGCGTCACTAACTTGTTTTCTTAACATCTCACGAATCTTTAAAATGAAAACGGCCGTTTCTCGCAGAAAACGGCCGTTTTTTTTAGGAGTTGAGTCAGGTCTTTGCCCCTATTCAGGCAGTTCCTGTTCAAAAAACGCGGTGGCAATCATGGGATTGTCGATGAGGTATTGGTAGCCTTCAAAGCGGGTGGAAGCTTCTACAAACAAGGGGCCGCGTGAGTTAGGCGTCGCTTCCGCCATTTGAGCGACATCTTCCGCATCGCCCCACGGATCACCGTTGCCCTGGATGAAGAGAACGGGTGTGTTGCCAGCCCCGGCGGCGGCAAATGAGGGACGATAGGCCGAGAAATACAAGCCCCCAGCTACCTGGAACATAAATTCGGATAATGGCAAAACGGCCGTGCTTAACAAGCCTAATAAATCCCGCCCATAACGCTGGCTGTAAACAGAAACTGTCATGGGTTGGACGGCGATGCCCGCACTAATTTTGTCTGTTTGCGGCAGCGCGTAGAGTAAGCTGTTGGCGCCCATCGAGAAACCAATCACGCCGATACGGGCTGAGTCCACATCAGAGCGCACATTCAAATAGGCTAAGGCACCGAGCAAATCCTTGGCCTCTTCCTGACCAAAAGCGATGGGCGGTGCAGCCGCACTTTCGCCATGATTGCGCATATCGTACATAAGCACATTGTAGCCGTCCTGGTGTAATGAAAAGGCGAGTCGTAATAAATCGACTGGTTTGCGACCGGTTAGTTCAGAGAATAAATCATCAGCCACTTCGCCCAGACGGTTCCAGGGCCAGCCGTGGATGAGAACAATGGTGGCGCCTTTACGTGTGGAATCAGCGGCGGCTGGCACAAACCAGCCAGAAATACGGACGCCATCCTGTGCGGGAAACTGGATTTCATCATAATCCAGGCCCAAATCGCCCGGTGTGGCCCATAAGGGTATTCGTGGTGGATTAACAAGCCGTTTGGCAAATGCGAAGGCGATTGCTGTGACCAGGCCGACAATTAGACCCAATAACCAAAAAAACCAGCGTAATGATCGTCGAAAACTCATGGAAAATCTCCTGAAAAGTTGCAAGGTTGCACTGTACCAGGGTATGCAGGTTTGATAAGTACCTTGAAACGTTACCCCTCATTTTTAAAATGGAACTCTTCTTCATTATACCTGAACTCGATGTTTTGTGTGGCAAGAAAAATGAGTTAAACTGTAAACAAATTGGGTGGCAGTAACGGTTCAGTAGAGCATCATATGGTACCAACACGAGTCGAACAACTATTTCAGCAGGCGAAAACGGCCGTTAAAGAAAATCAATTTTGGCAGGCGGCAGAACTTTACACCGAAGTCCTGGCTGTAACCTCTCCCCAAGATACAGATCCAGAAATCAAAGAAGTACGTCTGGCAACCCTGCGTGAACGGGGTCGCTTACTGGGCTTGATGGGCGAACAAGTAGCAGCCCTACACGCCTATGAACAATACCTGCGTGAAGCAGGCAATGGTGTTCATGCCGTCAGTGCGCGGGTGTCCATCGCGAATCAATGCCGCCGTTTAGGCCGGTATGATCGGGCATTGACCGTTTACAACGAAGCTCTCGAACTCTCAGATTCACTCAATTACACCTTGGGACGAGCGCAGGCACTGGCCGGCATTGGCGGCACCTACGTCATGTTAGGGCGCACCGAAGAAGCTGCAAGCAAATTAAGCCAGGCCACGCTTTTATATGAACAAGCAGGAGATGTACCGGGTCAGGTACGTTCACTCAACGAAAAAGGGGTTGCCTTTGGCAGCAGCGGTCAGTTTGACAAAGCCATCGACGTTTTCAAAGTCAGCTTGAAACTGGCCCAGCAAATGAACCGTCAAGACCGGTACATCACCACCATCAACAACCTGGGTGAGTGTTACCGCCATCTCTATGCGTTTGACCAGGCCATTGCCTACCATGAAGAAGCGCTGAAATTAGCCCAGAAGGGGAGATTGCGTTACGTCGAAGCAGATATTCGCCGTAATCTTGGTTTAAGTATGCGCGAATTGGGTCAGCTAGATGAAGCACTTGATTATTTGCGTCAGGCGTTAGACATTTGTGAAGAAACAGACAACCTTGATATGAAACTGCATACGTTGTATGGCCTGTCTCTCACTGAAACCCTTAATAATGAACTTGAGTTAGCGGCCGAACATGCCCAACTGCTCTATGACATCGCCGAGGCCAATGATTTAAAAGGACATAAAGCGAGAGCCTTATACGCGCAAGGTTTTGTGGCGCATTATCACGGTTATCCCAACAGTGCTGAAGAATTGTGGCATCGAGCGCTCTTCCTGGCGCATGAAACAGACCGACGGACTTTGTTGTGGCATATTCATGCTGGTCTGGCAGAGGTGGCGGCTAACGAAGGGTTAGCGCTTGTCCATTATCGCATTGCCGGGGAAGTGTTACGCCAGATTGCAGAGCCTATTGATGACAAAGTGCTTCGCCAAACGTTCCTCAATGCACCTCCAATCAAGCGTATTCTCGAGAAAAGCTCAGAATAAAAGGTGCAAAGTTGCAACCCTGCCACCTTGCACCCTGCAACCCTTTTACTTCGGAAACAACTCCGTCTCTTTGAAGCCATCGGGGACAGGCGGATAAGCCCGGATAAAGGTGTCTTTGGCGAACAGGCGTTTTTGCAGCCAGGTGGGCATGTTGCGTGATTG
Source organism: Anaerolineae bacterium (assembly GCA_014879345.1). GTDB lineage: Bacteria > Chloroflexota > Anaerolineae > Promineifilales > Promineifilaceae. Next base: position 4,637 of record JACSSI010000040.1, read on the forward strand.
ACTGGTGCCGCCGCCCTGGCTGGCATGTTGGGCGCTGGCGGCCATCTTGATATCCCAATAATCACGCCAATCAATGCGGGCATGTATTTTGTTTGGGGGAATTCCCAGTTTTGTGAAATCTATGTCTTTGTTTTTGCCCTGGGCGGTGGGGTCTTTGCCACGTAAACGCAGCAAAATCGTGTAAAACTTGACCATGCTGTTGGGGAAAGCGGTGTAGTAGAGCCGTTCTGGCTGGAAAGGGGCGGGACCAATTTCTGGATATTGTTCGGGATCACCAGCCGCAAAAAAAGCAGGTGTAGTAATTTTCCAGCAGTGGATGTGATCGGGGTGGAAGTAGCCGCCTGTTTCATCATGGGTGATGACGACTTGCGGTTGAATTTCGCGGATTAGCTGCACCACTTTGCCGATGGCTTCATGTTGGTCGGTGTTGATGAAGGCATCGGGGTGGTTGTTGGCGGGGTCGTTGATGTAGCCAGAGTCGCGGTAGCAGAATTTGTGGAGCGTGACGCCCAAGATTTCGGTGGCAGCATCCAGTTCTTTGGTACGAACGGCAACCAATTCATGAAGGGCATCTTCGTAGCCATCGGCTACTGAACCAGCGACACCGTCAGTGGCAATGGCAATATGAACGTCAACTCCTTCAGCGACGTAACGGGCAAAGGTGCCGCCAGGACCAAAGGATTCATCATCAGGGTGGGCGAGTACAGCTAGAAGTCGTTTATTTGTCATAGTTTTATAAGGGTGCAAAGTGGCAGGGTTGCAAGGTGGCGGGGTTTAGACCCAATCACTTTGCAACTTTGTCACTCTGCAACTTTGCTGCTTTTATTTATGAAATTCTTGCATCATGGGCAGTAGCGGGATGGGGTGTAAGGTTTGGAAAGGATGGCGCACGCCGGGCAAGACGATGAGGGAGCCATTGGGCAAGATGCGGCTGACGCGCTGAGCTTCGTTGAGCGGGACAAGTTCGTCCCGGTCGCCGACGCTGATGAGGGTTTTTGTTTGCACACGTTTGATGTCTTTTTCTGTGATGCCTTTGGTGACGAGGGTGCTGGTTAGGTCGGCGGCTTGCCTTACCAGGATGCGCCAATGGCGACCGCCATGTTCTTGCACGAGTTGGTCGGCGTAGGCGGGAACTTTTTTCGCCATTTCGTCGGGATCAAGTTGAATACGCATTTGGTCGGCCGATTCTTTTGTCCAGTAGATTTTGGTGCTATGCATGAGCAGGGTTTTTACCTGCCGTGGTTGGGCGGCAGCGAGCATGAGGCCGAGGTAGCCGCCGATGCTGTAACCAGCTACGTGGATGGCGGGTGCTTTGAGGTATTCAAGCAAGCCAGTGATGTCTTGTAACATGCGGTCTGGTTGTAAATCTGGGGCGTTGTTTTCAGAACGGCCGTGGCTGCGTAAATCCATGAGTACGAGGCGGTGGGTTTCGGAGAGGGGGCGAATGAAGGATTTCCACTGCCTGCTGATGGAGCCGATTAGCCCGGGCAGAAGCAAGATGATTTCTTTGCTGGTGTCTGTGCCGTACACTTCGTAGTAGATGTTGGTTCCGTCGTCTGCTGTCCAGGTGCTCATGTGTTATACCTCTTTTTATCCACAGATTGCCTCTTTTTGAGAGGGCTGATTACGCAGATTTGTTCGTGATGGGTTTTACTTCTTGCGGTGGACCGAAGGCGACTGCAAAGCCAATGGCGTGGGTGTTGGTGTGGGAGATGCTGATTGACCATTGGGTTAGGCCCTGTTTTGCTGCTAACGCCTTCGCGTTGTTATGTAAAGTTAATTCGGGTTTGCCATGCTCGTCGTTGATGATTTCGATGTCTGTCCAGTTGAACTCGCCGATGCCGGTGCCGAGGGCTTTGCTGACGGCTTCTTTGACTGCGTAGCGACCTGCAAGGCTGGGGAGTTTGCCGGCACAGTAGGTTTGTTCTTGCGGCGTAAAGATGCGGTTGCGCATTTTGTCGCCGAAGCGGTTGATGCTGCGCTCAATGCGGTCTATTTCGATGATGTCTACGCCGGTTGCTAACATAAGGTTGTATGTTGTGGGCGCGGAGCGCCGTGTGCATCATTCCACGCGGAGCGTGGAACGATGGTAAGTATTATTTTAGCGTGTGATATCTGGTCCGGCTACTGCGATGGCGATTTGATCGGTGCTTAGGTATTTTTGGGCGGCGGTTTGCACGTCTTCGACGGTGATGGCGTTGATGAGGCTGGGGAAGCGTTGCAGGTAGTCGAGGCCGAGGTTGTATAGTTCCATGTCGATGATGACGCTGGCGAGGCCGCTGTTGGTTTCCAGGCTGACGGGCAGGGAGCCGGTGCGGTAGGCTTTGCTGTCGGCGAGTTCTTCGGTGGTGACGGGGTGAGTTTGGATGCGTTCGATTTCGGCAAGGATGCTGGCGGTGGCTTGTTCTACGTCTTCTGGTGCGACACCGGCGCTGGCTGTCCAGGGGGAGGGGCCAAGGTCGCCGTGGAGGGTGCTGTAGGCGTAGTAGGCGAGTCCTTGTTCTTCGCGCACGTTTTGGCCGATGCGCCCCATCATGCCGAAGACGCCCAGGATGGTGTTCATGAGGCTGGCATGCAGGTAGTCGGGGGCGGAGCGGGCGGGGCCGGGTAAGCCGAGGATGAGGTCGGCCTGGGCTTTGTCGGGCATGTGGATGTGGGTGTGTTGGGTGAATAACGGCCGTTCCTGTCCCCCAACCGCTGGCATTTTTACTTGCGCCACATTTTCCCAGTCGGCGAAGGCTTGCGTGATTTTGGCAACGGCCGTTTCTGCCGCAATTGCCCCGACAACACAGATAATCATATCTTGTGGCCCGTAGTAGGACTGGTGAAATTTAACGAGATCAGCCTGGGTGATGGTTTGGATGGTTTCAGTATAGCCGCGCGAAGAACGGCCGTAGGGATGGTTGGGATAGAGCAGTTGGTTGAAGGCCAAGGTCGCCATTTGCTGGGTGTCGTTGGCGCGGATGGTGAGGCCGGTCATGATTTGGCCGCGCACCTGTTCGATTTGGGCGGGGGGGAAGGTGGGATGGCGCAGCGCTTCAGCCAGTAAATCCAGGACAAGGTCAGTGTCTTCGACAAGGCAGCCTGCGCCGAAATCGGTGCTGTGTTTGCTGCCGTTGATGCTGAGATCCGCGCCTACGGATTCGAGGTCTTCGTAGATGGCATCGAAATCTCGTTTGGCTGTACCGTGCATGAGGGCTGCGGCGGTGAAGGAAGCCAGTCCTTCCTGGCCGATGGGGTCGGCAATTGTGCCAGCACGTACTAACCCTTCAATGACGACAGATTCGCTGGCGAAGTTTTCATAGGCGAGGATGATGATGCCGTTGGGCAAAATATGGCGGTGGATGGTGTCGGGGCTGGGATAATTCATAGTGAAAGATTGAAGAGTAAGGAGTAAAGATTTGAATTTTTGTGCGTATTTCGTTTTTCAATCTTTATTCTTTAGTTTTTGGTTTCCTTTTGATTTGGGCGGGTATCATACCATTGTGTGGGGGTGGCTACAATGGATTTAGGAATCAACGGATTTTGTTTGCCACCAGATGCCGGTGAATTCAGGCAGGATGGTAAGCTGCTGCTGCTGGATTTTTTCAGCTAATGCGTCGCCGAAGAAGAATTGGGTGAGGGCAATGGCTTGGGTGACGGAGGAGAACTGGTAGTCGGTGGCGATGGTGGTGTGGTGGAAGCCGAGGTCGTTTTCTAGCCAGTGGTAGTAGGCGGCGAGACCAGCATGGGGGGGAACGGCCGTTTCTGTTCCCGTGCCCATCGTTTCAATCACAATCAGCGACCCGGTTGGTCTCAACACCCGCCGCATCGACGCAATTGCCTGGCCAATGACCGTTTGCCAGCTATCAGGATACCAGCCAACTGAGTGACCCAATGCCCAGCCCGCAATGGCAACATCGGCGCTGCTGCTTTTGAACGGGAGATGGCAGGCGTCAGCAACGGCCGTTAACCGTAGATTAGCTTGCTGGAGCATGTGGGGGGAAATGTCAACGGCCGTTATCCGTTCAACATGGGGCGCGAGCAGCCGTGTCATCCGCCCTGTCCCTGCGCCCACATCGACAGCCATCAGCCCCGCAAAATCCCGAATCTGGCGCAGCGCCGTCCACAAATTGCCCTGATAATCTTCACAGGAAACCATCGCGTCGTAGTTAGCTGCCTGGGTGGCGTAGATTTGTTTGAAATTTGTTGACATGCGTTGACTTTATTTACCGCAAAGGACGCAGAGATCGCAAAGAAAAAAAGAAAAACTTTGCGTTCTTCGCGTCCTTTGCGGTTTAATCTTCTTGTTCACCTTCAATGATCTCTTCTAATTCTTCGGCGCGGAGATTGGCAACGGCCGTTTCCAGCCCATCCAACTTCTCATCCGTACCCAGCACCACCAGCACATCCCCTTCTTCCAACAGCGTCGTCGAAGCGGTTGCCAAACGGATGTGCGGATGCCCGTCTTCGCCACGATATTCCAGTAGGCCAATCACATTCAAGTCAAACTTTTTACGGAAGTCCAGGTCAACAAGTGTTTGGTTTGCCCAGGCGAGGGGCATACGCACCCGGCGCACACTGATGCCGGGCAAAATCTGGCGGGCGTCAAACGTTTCTCTCTGGGTACGGTAAATTGAATTGTCATGTGCCAGAATGGATGAAACAACCAGCACAATCAACGCGGGAACCATGTAGGCCGAGCCAAACAGTTCCACCGTAAACAAAATAGCCGCCAATGGCACATTGACAATAGCGATCAAACTAGCCGCCATAGCGGGGCCGATGAGCATCATGGGCTGATAACCAAACCAGGTGGCAAACATCGACGCGACCATTGTGCCGAAGAACAGAGAAGGAATCAAAAGCCCGGCAGAACCGCCAGAACTGACTGTAAACAGCGTGGCAAACATCTTGGCAAACAGCGCAACAAAAGCCACGACAACCGTCAGTTCACCCGCAAAAGCTGCATCAATCGCACTGCCACCCGTGCCCAGCACCAGCTCCAGCCCATTTTCTGCCAAACCAAAGTAGGCGGTAATCCAGGCGACAGTAATGGCAACCGTGCCAGTTAAAGCTGCGCCCAGAACCATGCGTACATAGGTATTTGAGACATTGTGGTGAAAGGCGTGATCCATACGTGCGCGCAGTCGGCTGAAAAATATAGCCACCAATGAGATAACGGCCGACATCAAGATAAGCACGCCCATGTACTCAGGTGTGGTCGGAGGCAGATAGTGGAGTTCTGTAGTGAAAAGCGGCGTATGCCCTGACTCGACCATGTTGGTCAGGAAAAAAGCGACGAGCGCCGAAATAAGCGCATAGATGAGCTTTTCAATGATAGGGCGGCGATGGTACATCACTTCAGTAGCAAAAAAGGCTGCCGCAAACGGAGCGCCCAACAGCACAGATACGGCCGCCGCCACGCCGCTTAATTGCGCCGTTTGCAAATCATCGGGATTATCTGGCCGCCACCAATTCCAGATGCGGTGCAGGATGTTGATGCGGTCAGCCGCTTGCTCACCGATGCGGCGCGGTTTGAACAGACCCGCAGAGAGACTTTCACCAATGAGGGTGACGCTGGCTTCCAACCCGCCGCTGCCGCCGCTGCCCAACGTCACTACAGTGGCGGCAAATTTACGGGTAGCCAGAGAAAAGGTAGGCAGCTCCCAGCGCACGCCCACCCCTTCTTGCCCGGTGAGCGTGTGTTCAATGGTTGGTTCAGAGCTGTAGTAGAGGGCGATGGTACGTTCCAGGCCGTCGCCCTCTGCGTCGTTGAGTTCGTGGATGTGGCCGTTGTCGTCATGGTAATGAATAGTTGCCGCTTTATAACGGGTGATGGCAGCCACGATGACTGCGCCCAGGCACAAGGGGATGAAGACAAAAAGCAAGGTGGGAGCGTTTTCCAGCCAGTGGATGGTGAGATGAGAGAGGTCATGGACAATGAGTTTAAGTGGATAGATGACGCCCCACACGACTACGCCGATGATGATGGATTGCACGACGAGCCGTTGTTCTTCGCTGCTGATGTAGAGGGTGATGTTGCGTAGGGTTCCCCAAAAATCATGGAAGATGCCGCGGATGAAGTTTAATATTTTTTTCATGGCGTGTATGTCGTTAGGCTTGTCAGGTCTGTTGTTATTTTCGTTCAATTTCAAAGTTTTGGCCGGAAACGGCCGTTAAATCAACCACCACCTCTTTGCCGCCAAACCCAGCCACAAGGTCGTGCGCTCTAACCGTTACCTGGGTGATGGTGGCGGGGATGGTGATATTGCTTTGGCTGCGGGTAAACGGCCTTTCTGTTTCATGTGGATGGGTGAGCAGGCGCGTGAAAGGGCTGGTCTCGTCTGGTTTGACAACCGTGCCATCCGGGAACACCACGTCCCAGCCATCGGCATAATCATCCCAACCGGTGTCGGGATGATCGACGGTGACGTGGAACGTCCAGGTGTCGTCGCCGGTGCTGACGGCGCGAACAAAGGTGACATCGGCGTTGGCTGTGGCGGGTGGCGGGTTGCTCGTAGCGGGTGCTTCGGTTGGGGAAACGGCCGTTGCCGTTATCAGTTCCTCGTTCTCAATTGTTTGTTGGCTGTTCGTCTCCTGCCCCTGACAACCTACGCTCAAAACGAATACCAAAATAATCCCGAAAATTATATGTTTCATTATCACCTCACGAAGCTGGTTTTATACCAATTGTAGTTACCAGACAACCTGTCAACGATTCTTTTTCTGCACAAACGGCCGTTGCCCATTGAGTTATTATGCACAGATTGTTATAATTATGCATAGTTACGGCAAAAAACGAGGTGCTTTATGCGAACAACACTTGATTTACCCGCAGATTTGTTAAACGAAGCCATGCAGGTGACGAAGACGCCAACAAAAACAAAAGTTATTATTCTCGCCCTGGAAGAACTAATCCGAAAATCAACAATCGCTGAGTTGAAAGCATTTAAAGGGACTGTCGATTTGGATATTGATTTGGATATGATCAGGGCGCGGCGCTAATGCAAGTATTGGTTGATAGCTCTGTCTGGATTGATTATTTTAGAAGTGGTGACCAGTCTAAACCTCTGGATGATTTAATTGATGAAAATTTAATCGTCATCAACGACATTATTCTGGCAGAACTTATACCATTCCTCAAAATCAAAAATCAGACGAAAATTATCAGATTACTGGGCGTGATCAAGAAATTGCCGCTGGAAATAGAGTGGGAAGAAATCATCCGATTTCAAGTTGATTGTCTGCAAGCTGGCATAAATGGCGTAGGCATCCCTGATTTGCTAATCGCCCAAAATGCAAAACAAAACCAGTGCCACCTGTATTCATTGGACAAACATTTTCGCGTGTTAAATCAAATGGGTATCGTTCATTTATTTTAAGGTTACTATACGCCACCGACGCCAGGGGATAAATCCCCGGCTACAAAATTGCGCCCGATTCATCGGGCGCTGCTCTTTATCCCGAGGCGTTGGGAATAGAAAAACTTCATCATCATTTCACCTTACCACCTTGCAACCCTGCCACCTTGCCACCTTTATTCCACCGGCCGATACCATGCTACCGTCCTGTTCTTCTCCTGCAAATACTCCACCCGCACCCGTTCAATATCATCCAGAGTGACGGCTTGCAACTTGTCCAGCACCGTCTCAAACCAGCGATAATCGCCGGCGACGGCTTCAGCCATGCCTAGCAGTTGGGCTTGTCCGGTAATGCTCTCCCCCGCAAAGACAAACTCCGCTTTGGCGCGTTTGAGTGCTTTGTCCAGTTCAGCCTGGGTGATGGGTTCAGCCGCGAGCCTATCCAGTTCGGCATACAGCGCTGCTTCGACTTCTGACAGGGAACGGCCGTTATTCACCACCGCACTAATCGTATACAAATGAGGGTCGATGGTCGGTGTCAGGCCGCCATAAGCACCGGCGGCCAGTTCTGTGGCGACCAGTGCTTTGTACAGTCGTGAGCTTTTGTTGGAGCCAGCGCCGCCAAACATACCCAGACTGCTGCCCCCGGCAAAGGCGGCATTGAGCAGGGTGAGCGGGAAGTAGTCGGGATGGGTGGCAGCGGGGGCGCGGAAGGCGACGGTGAGATAGGGCGCGTCGCCGCTCTCTTCGACGACGGTGCGCCGTTCTCCTTTTTGCGGCGGTTCCTGCCGGGTGATGGCGGGCATCGGTTCTCCGGCAGGGATGGGGCTGAAGTAGTGGGCGATTTTTTTGAGCATAACGGCCGTTTCAAAATCACCAACCACCACCGCAACCGCATTATTCGGGGCATAGTAGCGTTGATAATGTGCCATCAAATCCGCGCGCGTCATCGACAGCAAATCGGCCTCATCCCCAATCACCTCATGGTGGTACGGATGCACCCGAAACGCCGCCGACATCAGCTCCTCATTCAGCAAAAAGCGCGGATCATTTTCATACATGTCGCGCTCTGCCAAAATGACATGCCGCTCCGACTCCACCTCTTCTTCCGTCATGATGGTGTTGACCATGCGGTCGGCTTCCAGTTGCAGCGCCAGGTCGATGCGATTGGCAGGCATCGTTTCGTAGTAGGCGGTGAAATCGACCCAGGTGAAAGCGTTCCAATGGCCGCCCTCGCGGGAAACGAGCCTGTCGAGTGTGCCATCGGGAAAAGTGGGCGTGCCTTTGAACATCATGTGTTCCACCCAGTGGGAAATGCCGGTAATGCCCGGAATCTCCTGGCGGCTGCCCACACGATACCAGATCATAAAACTGGTGACGGGCGCGTGGTGCATTTCTTTCAGTATAACGGTCAGCCCGTTGTCGAGCGTCGTTTTGGTGACGGGAAGATGATTGGTCATTAAGAATCCTTTAGTAGCGGCGGCTGAGCCTGTCGAAGCCAAAGCGGCTTGCGTGACCCGCTTCTGCCTTCGACAAGCTCAGGCGACGGCTTGTCTCGGAGTTGAATTTACCGATTTCGAGCGGGGATTATAACGCAAAACCTGGGGGTACGAACCTTTGTCGTTGCCTAAAACCACACATATTCAGCTCATGCTTAAGCAAATTCGTATATGACGTCGTCGCCGCCCTGAGTTTGCGAATTTGGATTGGTGAAGGAAAGCTTTCATGTATAATTTGTGTGTGCGTTAATTACAGCGTAACAAAAACAATTCCAGTAAATCAGCCGTCGCTGGTTTCTCAAGAAAAACAAGGAGATTTAAAAATGGCAATGAATATGGAGTTAGCACAAGCTTTAGCAGAGGCAGGGTATGTCAGTGAAGCTGATATACAAGCTGCGGCTGAAATTTTGATGGACGCTTTGATCATTGAAGAAGCAGAAGAAGTCGAAGTGTTGGCGATGATCGATAAGATAGAGCAAGAAGAAGCGGTTCTCGATGCTGAGGCGCTGGCTGATGCAGCAACGGCCGTTCACGATACAGAAACAGAGGAAGTTGCCCAAGCTATGGTCGATGAAGCCTTTGCCAATGTCATCGAAGATAAAATCATCATCGACGAAGCCGAAGCCGTCATCGAAGCCGCTTATATTGATGCGGCTGCCGCCCTCTTGGCCGCAGAATTGATTGACGCCGCCAATGCGGAAGCGGTTGCCCTCATGTTGGCCGAGCTGTACCTGGAAGATGAAGCGTAAAAATTAAACAGTTATTTTGCTTTTAGGGG
>JACSSI010000833.1 GCA_014879345.1 Anaerolineae bacterium
AAACGGCCGTTTACCGCCCCCATTTGCTCATCCAACCACATTTTCACCGAGACCGGCAGGGTATTGTCCTCAGTAGCCTTTGCTTGCCATAACTGGCGATACTCCAGCAAAATCCATACGGGGGCAGAAACGGCCGTTCCGGCCATCACTTCCTCATTTTCAAGGGCAAGTTGCGAACAGTAAAAATCGTCTGGGGGTTGGGGTGGCATGGTCATGGCTCAATTATGCCCCAACAGATGCAAAGCGAAAAATCGGGCGGCTTGGCGTTCTGCCCAAAAATGACGGCTTATCGCCCCTTCCATGAAGCCCACGTGTCCGCCATGCTTGGTAAAACCGGGAATAAGGTTTCGATTATTAGCCCGTGTCACCCACTCCCTATCATCGGCAAAAAAGGGATCATCTAAGGAGCGCAGGAGCAAGGTTGGCACCTCAATACCAGGCAAAAAATTGCCGGAGCGACTTTTCTCATAATAGTCCATCACGCCATCAAAGCCATGCAAGGGAGCGGTCAGGGCGTCGTCAAACGCTTCGACGGTTTGCGCTTGCAGCACCTTTTCGATGTCGATTTTGTCTGCAATGAGGCTGGCGTGGGCACGGGTTTTCTCTTTGAGCGAGCGCAAGAACAATCGCGCATATAACTTGCCCGTGCCATGACTGAACACTTGGGAGCCAGCAACCATGTCAAAAGGAGGAGAAATGGCAACGGCCGCTTCGACAAGCTCAGGACAGGCCGTTTTCACCCTGCCATCCAATCCAGCCCCATTCTCGCCCAAATATTTCAGCAGCACATTCGCGCCCAGCGAAAAGCCAATCATGCCCTTGCTCACAGACGGGAACTGCGCATTCAACCAGTCCATCACCAGCGCCACATCGCCCGTTGCCCCCGCATGGTAGAGGAAGGCCGTGCGATTCATCTCACCGCTGCAAGAGCGAAAGTTGAGGCCAACGCTGCGAATGCCGCGCTGTGCCAACTGCTTGTATGTTTCATAGGCATAACCGCGCCGAGCCGAGCCTTCCAGCCCGTGCAGCAGCAAAATGATGGGCGTGTCGTCGCCCAAATCAGCCCAGGTCATGCCAGCTACATCAGCAAAATCGAGGTCTACGAAATCGCCGTCTGGCGTATTGAGTCGCTGCCGTCGAAAATCGACGCCATTTTGGGGGCGCAGGCTGCTGGCTAGAATAGACTGGAGGTGCGGGTTGCGCAGACCGCGAACTGGGATGAATGGTTGAATGTTGAAATTCATGATTTAACGCAAAGAGGCGAAGGGGCAAAGAAACCCTTATTTTGGTCTAGTCATGTAGGGTAGAAGGTAGAGGGCGATGAGGCCAGGGACAAGGTGGGTGAGCATGAGAATGATAACGGCCGTTACCGTCGCCCCTGGCATGAAATTTACAAAAAGCATGGCAATATCCGGAATGAACGACACGATGAGAAATAGCCAGCCAATGCGTTGGTACGTGCGGATAGGATGTTTTGATCTGGCTGCCAACAAGGCATAGACAATGATTGCGCCGAGCAGAAATACCACTGTAAAGAGTGAAATACGCAGCGGCCCTAATGGCGCAAACTCAGGCGGAATAGTGACCAATAAATTGGCAACCCGGAGCAAAATCAGATTGCCAATGACGGACAGGACGATTGTAACCAGTCCGCCCAGCCAAATACGACTGCTGTTTACTTCTTTTGGTGTGCTTGTGAGGCTCATTTTTTTTCCTTCAGCTAAAACTTAACTTTTAGCTTCATACGAACAAAATTCTTTGACGCCACAACGTGAACAAGATGGATTGGTTTTGAGGCATATTCCTCGTTCAAGTCCAAAGTCTTTAAATTCCATTTGCCCGTAAGCTACAAAAACAATGTCAATATAGCGAATTGGGTGTCCTGTTATTTCTGCAAATTTGCGCCCCTGAATGATAGTTTTGAGAAGTTGTTGATCACTTTCAATTAGCCCTAGTCTACGAAATATTCGGCAAATAACGCGATCCGGTTTGAGGACTGGTAAACCAATATCTGTTAGAAAATGATAGGTCGTAACTTTGCCGAAACCGCTAAATTTGTATTCTAATTCTTCCTTCAAAAGCATTAAGTTTTCAAAAGAATCTGATGCAGAAAATGAGAGGATATAGGCATCGAATGATCCATATATCTGAATAATATCTTGAAAAACACAAGCGTTTTCGATGCAGGCTAATATTTTGCGTTTATTCCGAATCATTTTAGGATCAGCCAACATCTCATGAACTTGTTGTTCACTGTATTTTGCAACAGTTTTATAGTCAGGGAAATAAGACCTGATCAATGACAATTTAGAATTGACTGTGGCCGCTTTAAAACCAGCATAGAAAATGACTTGGATAATTAACCAATAATAATCCTCATCTGAATATTCTTTGCTTTCAAAGTGCTTGAAGTGATCCAGATTTCTTTTAATTTCACTGACCGGCAAGTTTTTTGAGCCAACTGCAATAAGGGTGGATTCGATTTGGTCGAAGATGACTTTGTAATCTTTCATTGCAAATTGTTTTTACACATTGAGTGGTGGGTAATGGCTCAAAAATTCTTCAGCAAACGGCCGTAATTCACCGTCACG
>JACSSI010000041.1 GCA_014879345.1 Anaerolineae bacterium
TGATGGGAAGAATAATGCAACGTTCGAGTTCGTTTGAGGCGTAAAAAGCTTCCCTGTCTTCCCTAAGAACTCGTGTCAAAAGTAAATATCAAACGAGTCCCAAGACTTGAAATCAATCTTAGCAAGATACAAAAATCTAGGTGTTAATCGCTTAACAATGCGATTGTAAAATTACCGTTCCCGATTGAGCCAACGGAGCGTCAATTCGCCGAGACGGTCGGTGCGTTGGCGCAGAACCATGCAGGGAGGGAGCGCATCCAGGAATAATTTGCCATAGCGCTTGCTGAGTATACGCTTGTCCAAAATGGCGACGACGCCTTCATCACTGCCTCGTCTTACTAAACGGCCGAATCCCTGGCGAAAACGGAGGACAGCTTCTGGCACAGAATACTCAAAGAAGGCATTGTCGAAGGTTTCAGAGCGGGCGGCAAAAATAGGGTCAGACGGCACATCGAAAGGGAGCTTGGCGATGATGACACATTGCAAGGCGTCACCCGGCACATCCACCCCTTCCCAGAAGGAACGGGTTCCCAGGAGGACGGCGCGGCTGCCTTCTTGTTTGAACTGCTCCAGCAATTGTTGGCGCGACAAGTTGCCGCCTTGAGCCAGGGTGACAATGGCGTGGTCTGCCAGTATGTGTTCGATGGCTTTGGCGGTTTGGTTGAGCTGATTGTAGGCGGTGAACAGCACCATCGTGCGGCCACCAAGGGCGGTGGCGACGTCGATGATAGCGTCTTCCAGGTAGCGTTGGTAGCCGGGTTGGTTGGGTTCGGGCATGTCTGAGGCAAGGTAGAGCAGGACGGCGTTTTCGTAATCGAAGGGGGAGCCGACGGCCATTTCTGTGGTTTCATGCGCGTGGAGGCGGCCACGAATGTAGTCAAAGGTAGCTTCGTTCCAGTTGCCGGCCCCGGCTGTGCGCATGGTGGCACTGGTGAGGATGACGGTTTCCAGCTTGTCGAAGATGTGTTCTTCGACAAGTGGCCCCACGTGGAGCGGGGCGGCGTGGAGGGAGATGCGGTCTTTGAAAACCTCGGCCCAGTAAATCATTTCTGAGTTTGGATTGACGAGGGTTTGATCCAGATTTTGGCGCATTTCTTCGAGGTCACGGCCGTTTCCACCTAGCGCCCTCACTAAATCTTCCCCGCCTTCAATATTGTGGTTAAAAATTACATCTTCCAACGCTTTTGCCAGTTTCTCAAACCCTTTGGCTAAGGCCTTGAGATGGTTGTTGAGGTTTTCCCAGCTTAGTTCTACTTCGCTGAATTCTGGCTGGGTGCGGATGGCTGGCACGAGGCGCACTTGTTGGCTGAACTGACTGCGCCGATTAACGTGGTCTTTGAGGAAGTAACTCAAGGTCGAGAAAAATTCTTCAAGGACGATGGTGGCATCCTGGGCTTCGTTGCGCATCGCGGTGATGTAGGTTTGCAGGGAGGCGTAGATGTCGGGGGGAAGCACGCCACGCGCCTGGCTTTCTAGCTGTCCCAGCAGGCCAGATTTGAGTTGGGTGATTTCACTGAGCGCGTTTTCGAGTGACCATTTGTCGGCACGAAAGCTAAGGCCATCGGTAACGGCCGTTTCCAGATGATGCGCCTCGTCCAGAACCAAATCCTTAAACGGAGGCAGAATGTGATTGCCCGAGGAGACGTCTGCCAAAAGCAGGGCGTGGTTGACGATGATGATATGGGCTTGCTCCGCACGCATTTGCGCGATGTAGCGCGGGCAGCGTTCTTGAGCGCAGGTTTCGTTGGTGCAGACCGCGTTTTCGCCGTTCATGCGACCCCAGGCTATGCGTTCGCCAGGGGTGCGTACCACCAGTTCCGCCACGTCGCCGGTGTTGGTGTGGGGCAGCCAGAGCAGGATGCGGGCAAACATTACCATGTCGTCGGCGTTGCTGGGGCCGTTGTGGCGCATCTGTTTGAACAGGCGCGTGCAGAGATAGTTGCTGCGACCTTTGCGCACGGCGGAGCGCAGTTCAAATGGCAGTGCTTTTTGCAGTTCGGGCAAATCTTTGTTGATGAGCTGATCTTGCAGGTTGATGGTGTTGGTGGAGATGACGACACGACGGCCGTTTTGATGTGCCCAAAAAGCGGACGGCAGCAGATAGGCGATACTTTTGCCTGTACCCGTGCCAGCTTCGACGAGGGTGTGTTCGCCATGATTGAAGGCTTGGGTAACGGCCGTTAACATCTCAACTTGCTGTGGGCGGTATTCAAAATTGGGGAACGTGTGGTCAAAATTGCCGCCCGGTTCCAACATGCCCGCGATGAGGTCTACTGGCAGTGCTTCTGGTTCGTCTGCCTCAGCCAGGGCTTGGCCGCGTGGCTGTTCCGGGCGGAACAGATCCCCGATATTGCCTTTTTTGCCACCTTTGGTGAAGGCGGTTTGCGCTTTGAGCGCCATCACCTCTTCAAAAAAGAGCGTTTCCGGCCAGGCGATGCGCCGTCCGGCCATCACAATTTCTTCCAACTGCCACATTTCCAACGCCAGCGCCCGTTCGCGTAGTGCTAAAAACAGTTCAACGGTTTGCTCGGCGTCGTCCATGGCGCGATGGGTTTGACCGTTGTTGGGATCAGGCAGATTTAGCACTTCGACCAGTGCTTCCAGGCCATATCGCTGCGCTTCTGGTACAAGGATGGAAGCGAGCGTCACGGTGTTGAGACGGTGGTTGCCGATGCCAACCCGGTCTTCAGCTAGAAAATTGGCGTCAAAATCGACACTGTGGCCGACCAGAACATGGTCGCCGATGATGGCGCGTAGTTTGGTACGCACGGTAAACATGCTGGGAGCATCGGCCACCATCTCATCGGTGATGCCGGTGAGTTGGGTGATGAACTCGGGGATGTCCCGATGCGGGTTGACAAGGGTGGTGTATTCGTCGAGGATGTCGTTATTTTGCAGGATGATGACGGCCACTTCGATGAGGGCATCGTTGGCCGGGTCTAGTCCGGTGGTTTCAACGTCGATAATGGCGTAGGTTATAGGCATAAGTGATTTCCAGTGAGCAGTTGTCAGTGAACCGTGTTCAGTGGCGGATTATAGCACAAATGAGCGAGCGAAAAATTTCCAATTATCAATTGTCAATTGTCAATTAACAGTACCCCTACTACAATCCCGCGCATGGTTATTATTTGGATTCTTCTTGTTGTGCTGCTCATTGCTGCCATTGCCGCACTGGTGTATTGGTTGGTGGTCATTACCGAAGGCGTCTATTTGGGGCGACGGGCGGTGGTGTGGATGTATGACATCACGGCGCATAAATATGATGGCATCAAGGAGTTTGATGCGAGTGCGGAGCAGTTTTTTGTAATAAAGCCGTATCTAAAACATTTGCCCAGGCATCCTGCGCCTCGTTTGTTGGATGTGGCGACAGGCACGGGGCGGGTGCCTTATTATCTGTTTGACGAACCAACCTTTAATGGCAAGGTGGTGGGGGTGGATGCGTCCTGGAAGATGTTGGCGTTGGCGGTGGAAAAGCTGCGGGGGTATAACGGCCGTTTCCTGCCCATTCAACAAGTCGCCGATAAGCTGCCCTTCCCAGACAATGCCTTCCACGGCATTACCTGCCTGGAATCGCTAGAATTCTTCCCGTCAGACGAAAAAGCGCTGCGTGAGATGGTGCGCGTTTTGCAGCCCGGCGGCAGTCTCATGGTCACGCGGCGCACCGGCTGGGAAGCCAAAACCTTTGTCGGCCGTTTTCATTCCCCAGCAGCATTTGAAGCAATGCTGACTAATTTGGGTCTTGTTGACGTGAAGACGCTGCCCTGGCAGCTCGATTATGATCAGGTCATGGCACGGAAGCCGTTGATCAGCCAGCCGCCAACCGAGCATCCGTAACAACCCAAACCTCGTTTGAACCGCAATTCCTATGTAAACAAAAAGTTAACCGAGTGTAAACGGCCGTTAATTTTTTAAGGTTTTTTCACGCCAAAAGCGCTTGTCAGTAAAACGGCCGTATGCTATAATTTTTTCACTCTCAGCGCCAGATATAGGGTAACAAAAGTTAACATCCCCCATATCTGGCATATTTTTTGAAATACAGTGCTTGCAGCGCATAAGTGGCACTCATAAAAATTTTGGAGATTTGTTGGTATGAATTGCCCTTATTGTGATCACGAAAAAACACGCGTCATTGATACCAGTCATGATACCCGAGGCGGCACACGCCGTCGGCGCGTTTGTGATAAATGCCAACAACGCTTTAGCTCATACGAGCGTCCCATTCTGGCTACACCCTTGCTTATCAAAAAAGATGGAACCCGCGAAGAGTTCTCCCGTGACAAAGTATTAGCGGGCATTCGTGTAGCCTGTGCCAAACGCCCCGTCGCCGCCGAAGATATTGAGCGGATCGCTGGTGAAGTAGAAGCTGAATTGCAGCAAATGGGACGATCCGAAGTCAATAGCCGTCTGGTTGGCGACAAAATCATCAAAAAACTCAAAGAAATCGACGAAGTTGCTTATATTCGTTACGCCATTGTCTATCTAGGTCTAGACGACCTGGAATCCATTCGCACAGAAATTGATCGTCTATTAGTAGGCAAATAATTCCCGACCACAAGCAGTTTAAAGCCGGTGGGGCATTTGTTTGCTTGTTTTTGTTGTTTGCATTTACATAAAAATTTTAAAGTTGGAAGGAGCAATATATGGCTGAAAAAGAAACCCTGCAAGTTGATGTATTAGATGCTCGCAAAAATGGCACCAATGGCAAAAATGGAAGCAGTTCTCGTCATGCAGATAGTATTTACTTCAAAGTCTCCGTACCCAAGCAAATTGTCAAACGTGATGGCCGCATCGTCGCTTTTGAACCAGAGCGTATTGAAAACGCGCTGGAACGTTGTTTCACAACGCTCAACATTCAACCCAAAACCTCTATCAAAGCCATCAATCAGCAAGTCGTCAATGTCGTTGCTGCTAAATTTGATTTGCCCACTGTAGAAGGCGTGCAAGACATCGTAGAAATGGTGCTGCAAGCCTCCGGTGAATACGAAGCTGCCAAACATTACATCCTCTACCGCGCCGAACATGCCAAAATGCGCACCAAGCGTCCCGTACCGGAAAGCGTCCGGCAGGCATTCGCTGCATCAGACAAATACTTCCCCACACAATTGCAAAAATTCCAGTTCTACGACAAGTATTCGCGCTTCAACTACGAGTTAGGACGCCGCGAAACCTGGGTTGAAACCGTCACCCGCGCTGTCGATTTCCTCAAAGAGCTGTCTGATTATCGCTTGCCCGCAGAAACCTATGATCGAGTGCGTCAGGGTATATTGGAAATGAAGGTGATGCCCTCTATGCGACTGTTGGCGATGGCTGGACCCGCTGCTCGTCGTAATAACATTGCCCTTTACAACTGCTCATATATGCCAGTTGACAGTGTTGACTCTTTTGTGGAAGCGTTGATTATCTCCATGAGCGGCTGTGGTGTTGGCTTCACGGTAGAACGTAAATATGTGGAGAAGTTTCCCCGAATTGCTCGCCAGAAAGGAAACCCGCCAAAAACATTTGTGGTGGCAGACTCTTCTGAAGGCTGGGCGCAAGCGGTGCGCGAAGGGCTAACAACCTGGTTTGAGGGGGACGATGTGGTCTTTGATTACTCTGAGGTGCGTCCGGCCGGCGCTCCGCTGCGGGTGAAAGGCGGACGTGCTTCTGGCCCGGAACCGCTGCGCAAGATGTTGGATTTTGCCCGCACGCGTATTCTTTCTCGTCAGGGTGGCTTTTTGCGCCCGTTGGATGCGCATGACATTATGTGTGCGGTGGGTGATGCGGCCGTTTCTGGTGGCGTGCGTCGTACGGCAATGATTTCCCTGTTTGACTATGATGATTTAGAGATGCGCCACTGCAAAGATGGTGATTTCTGGCGTGCCAACAGCCAACGCTGGAATGCGAATAACTCGGCGGTTTGGCCGGAACGGGAGTTGACGCAGGCTGAAATCACCCGCTTTTTGTTAGATATGGTGGAATCTGGCCGTGGTGAGCCGGGTATTTTTAACCGGAAGGCGGCTGTGGAAAATCGTGTGGAGCGGCGGAAAGCGGCTGATTTTGGCACGAATCCATGTGGTGAAATTATTTTGCGTCCTTTCCAGTTCTGCAATCTCTCCAGTGCGGTGGCACGTTTTGATGATACGCTTGAAACGTTGAGCGAGAAGGTTGAGTTGGCAACGATTATTGGTACGATTCAATCTATGGCGACTTATTTTCCTGGTTTGCGGCCTGAGTGGAAGGAAAATTGCATGGAGGAACGGCTGCTTGGTGTGGATTTGAACGGTCAGATGGATAGTTTGGCGGCACAAGACCCGGAAATTCAAAGAAGATTGCAGCAAGTGGCGGTGGAGACAAACAAGCATTATGCTGAGATTTTGGGTATTAACCAGTCGGCATCGGTAACGGCCGTTAAACCCTCAGGCAACTCATCGCAACTACTCAATTCCTCATCCGGTCTACATGCCCGTTGGGCGCCTTATTACACTCGCAACGTGCGTGTTGATGCCCATAGCCCTGTATGCAAAGTGCTGCAAGATGCTGGTGTGCCGATGGATCCGGAAAATGGTCAAACCCGTGAAAACGCGACCACATGGGTTGTCCATTTCCCCGTCAAAGCCCCGAAAGGAGCCATCACACGTAATGAGCGTACTGCTTTGCAGCAATGTGATTTTTGGCTGCAAAATAAAATCAACTATACGGAACATAATCCCAGCGTCACCATCACCTATCAGCAAGAAGAGGTGTTAGATATCATCCGCTGGGTCTGGGAAAATCAAGACAAGATTGGGGGCATGGCTTTCTTGCCAGCTTTCGATGCCCAATATGACCAGATGCCCTATGTTGATATTACCAAAGAAGATTATGAACAATCATCTGAAAAATTCCCGGACATTGATTTCTCCAAGATTTACCGGTATGAAGAAGAAGATTTAACAACTGCGGCTCAAGAATTTGCTTGCCTTTCTGGTGCTTGTGATATTTAGCCAATAAAATTAAATTCCTACAAAATAGTCCCGACTTTCTAGAGAGAGGGTCGGGACTATTTTGTATAGAGGGATTGAATTAACCTTATTTGTAAGCTGGTCTTAATATACTGTTGTATGACATTGACAGTATAAAAGCCTTCATGCATAATACCTGCAACTTTAGAGCAGGGTCAGTTTTGTCAGGCCGAGGAATTTAGTAGGAGATCAAACATGAGTATAATCAACAAAGATACGCAGTCGAAACCTGTGAATCCCGATAACGAATGTGTTTATAAAGCACCAGCCATCATTTATGAAGGTATTATTACGACTAGGGCTGGGTCGGGACCAACTGGGGATCCTGCTGGGTCTGGGGAAAGTGGTGTTGATCCTGCTGATTTATTTGGTGATGGTGGTTAATTGAATTGCCTCAATGAATGGGGCAGCTAAGGTTTTTTATAAATGAATTTAGTGCCTGCATCTCTTTCAAAAGATGCAGGCATTTTTTTAGCCAACTATTTTGATTGAACAGTGCCAGGGTTCGGATAGGGCCATTCACGAAAATCGGCTGAACAATTATCGGTATCTTGCCAGTAAGGAATACGTTCCAAGACAGCCCCTAAAACTATAACCAAAGGACATGATGTGACACCTGGGTAACTTCCTGTTCCATAGACCACACTATCTATGAGTTTGTCGCTTTTGTTGCGCAGGAGAACTTCATCACCCGTATTGCCTAGCTGAAAAGTGGCGGCAGGGTTGCCCCATGTTGGATCGTCGATGAGATTGGGAACGGCCGTTACCGTTTCCAATATCTCAAAATCAGGGTAGGTATTAAACTCGTCAAAAAAGGCTGAGGCACTGATGGTGACGACGATAACCTCACGCGGCGCTAACTGTGTGCCTGCCGGAAAGCGGCGAACATCTTCAAAATCATCTTTGTTTACAGCATCACCCAGGCCGTAACCGCTGATATCAATGGTTAACGATGTAGGATTCACAAGTTCAACAAACTCGTCATCGTCTAATCCTGGCGGGTTGTATTGTATTTCGCTGATGAGAATATGGTCGGCTGGACCGTGGACGTTGTTTAAGATGCTGGGGAGATAGATACGGTAAGGCCAGTCATGGTCAAACATGTCGGCCAGCAAGGCATAGGCTTCGTTTGATTGCAGTTGCAGTGCCAGTTCACGATTGATTTTGCTGGCTGTTTCAGTGCCGTTGATGCTGCCCACGTGGATGTAACCCAACCCATCTATCTGTGCCAACACCATCTTGTTATGAATGCCTAAACCTGTAGGATTTGCCAGGGCACAAGTTAGTTTTAAACGCTCTTGCGCTGCTATGTTGGTGATATTGGCACAAGTAACGGCATTGCTGTTGGGGTCTGAAGGGGTATCAAAGTATTCATCCAGGAGGATGCGTACGCGTGCGCCGCGCCGGGCGGCGTTGATGTAGGCTTCTAAACGGGGATTGGGATCGGCGGTAGGATTACTGGCGGATGCGCCCCAAAACGGCCGTTCTGACAACTGCTGCACCAAAACGGTATCACCCTCTCCGGCACGGTTGACCAGGCCAAGCAGTCCATCTTGATTACGCAGGCTGTTTTCTGGTGACTGGATGATCTCAAAGGGGAATTCTGCGGAAACGGCCGTTACGGTTGGGTAGCGCACGGTATAGGTAATGCCTCCCGTTTCAGTGATGGGCACAAACCAGGCAGGAGGCGCCCCGTAAGTGGCATCACTCGTTTGCCAACGCACCAGATCAACATGATTAGCCACGTCCAAATCGCGGGCGAAGATGGTTTGCAAATGGCTGACAACGCCCGGGGCATCGGTGATTAAGACCACGCCGCGTCTTCCCCAGGTGCCATCACTTTTATCATCGGCGGGCAGGCTGTTGGGGCTGAGATTTTCACTGCTGATGAGGGCGCGTTGACCATCAAAAAGCATGAATTTGGCATGGAGATACGCATAACGATCTTGAATGTTACTGGCTGAATCGCTGATCATAAAATAACAAGCCCCGCCAGTGGCCTCTATCTGCTGACAAATGTATCGTTCATCGTCAGAGATTTTGCCAGTTTGACCGGTTACTTGCCCTTCCAGCAAGAGTGTCACCGTCACGCCGCGATTGCCAGCTTGCACGAGGGCGTCACCGATGCTGTGGTTTTCTACGGTTTGCACTTCAACCTGAATGGTTTGTGCGGCGTTATTTATTTCTGTGACGATGGCTTGATAGGCGTTGTCCGGGGCGATGGCGATGGTGAGAACGGCCGTTTCTGTCACCTGTGCCGTAAAGAAAAACTCATCCAAATCCCAGCCTGGGTAGCGCACTTTGCGTCCGTTGATCACATCACCTGTAGCTTGTGCCCAATCGGTGGCAGTATTGGTATCGGGCACAGGCAGGCCAGTTTGCTGGTCTCTCATGCGGTAGAGAATTTGCCCGGTTGCCGGGAGGGCTGTATGAGGGGCATAAGGTTGAACGGCCGTTCCCGTCCAGCCGTTTGTGTTTATAGCGCCCGCCTTGTACACCAGTGTATCGACCAGTTGCATGGTGGCGTCTGATAACAAAACCTCATCCCCATCGTTGGCATAACCAGGCCATAAACCAGACAACAGCGGTATGCTGAAGCCGGTTATGGTTTTGGCAGCGTCTGGCGCATGTCCAAACTGCTGTTTAAAGGCGGCTGCACTGTTTGCCAGCCAAACCACTTGACCGGGGGAAAGCGATAAATCTTGAGGCAAAACGGCCGTTGCCGTGCCATCACTTAATTGCCAGCCACCCACATTAACCACTTGATTACTGACGTTGATTAAGGACACGGCTTCGTCATTGGCTCCGTCATACCCATAATAATGTACCGCTTCAATCAAAACGGTTGTTGATGCATTTTGGACTTCATCGACGGCAAAATGTGGGGGTGCGGAAACGGCCGTTTCCCTTTGAGAATACGCCATCATTCCTTCTACTTGACCAATACCACCCAATAATACAAACGGCAACAAAATAGCTACGAGCAACCAACACACACGCCTAAACATACCACCCTCCAGTAAATGCTTACGCTATGAAATTGTATACCGATACGATTTATAAAAATGGGTACAATGCCGACTGCAATAACTAATCAACAGAACAGTTATACAAAAAAATTTGAAAGAATCAACTGGAAAATTCCGTTTTCCTGGCAATGAAACCAAACACCAAAAACAACACCCCCAAAACCAAAATGATGCCCGACTGCCATCCTAGCCGACTGGCCCAACTTTCACTGAGATTGATAATGCCCTGCTGGAGCAAAGGCCGCCAGAGTGAATCAATGGTAGTCGTTGTGGCTGTGCTAAAAACGGCCGTTCTCAGCCAGCCCAGCACCATACCCGGAATCAACAGACTCAACAGCAGTCCCACAAAACCCGTCAACGCCAGCGGCCAGCCCCACCACATGCCCCACTGCCACCACGAGCGCACCACCAACACCAAAATCAGCAGCAAACAAAGCAGTGGCAGCAGCCACAACAACCATACTTGCGGTGCCAACTGGTGCAAGAAGCGAATACGCTGTACCGTTTCTATCATTTTTGGACTGGAAGAGAAAATGGCAGCCAGCGGTATTTGGACGATGCCACCCTGTCCCACAGTGACCTGCGAAACCAGCATCGGTATCACTGCCCCATGAACCTGCCGCGACAAGACATCTAGCGACATCCCTTCCGGCACACAAGTGGGAATCTCGCCACCGAGCAGCCCCAATAACTGCAACGGTGTGCAGAAAGGTAGCGTCTCTAAATAACGCACCACCAGCAGTCGCCCTGGCTCGCCCTGCAACTGGTTGAGCATGGGATTGAGATCGATGGAGACAACGGCCGTTTCCCCATTCCCCGTCAGCAAATAATCAAAGGTGCCATCCACAGCCGTATCCACGACACTATCCAGCCACCCCACAGGCATTGTTTCCAGCACCATGTTGGTGATAGCCGTGGTATCAATAGTTGGCACGGGCATATCTTGCACCGCCACCTGTTCCGCGATGGTCGTATTGACCAGTTCAGGCAGCACTTCCTGCAAAATCGCTTCCAGCCCCAAAGCTTCCTTCACCACCTCGCGGTTGGTAAAAACATGAGTGGCATTAACGAGCAACAAGGCGATAACGGCCGTTGCCACAAACATCAGCCCCACAATCCCCGCAAAAAACTGTAAACATCCGCGCATAATTTTTCCTCACGCAAACCGGCAAAGACACAAAAGATTTAAAAATCTGCGGATTAACTATTTTCCCCAGCCAGCTTGCCTAAAAACCAACGATCAGCCTCATCCAACTCAGCCGTCAACAGCAGATCAGGCCGACGCTGCCACGTGCGGCGCAGCGATTCCTCGCGCCGCCACCGCGCAATATTTGCCGCATGACCAGAACGCAGCACCTCCGGCACTGTCCATTCCCGGAACTGGGCTGGTTTTGTATAATGCGGCCCTTCCAGCAGCCCTGTAGCATGACTATCCGTCTCCGCTGCGCCTTCTGCGCCCAGCACCCCGGGCAGCAGTCGTGTCACTGCATCAACGATAACCATCGCCGCCAGTTCACCGCCCGTCAATACATAATCGCCAATCGAAATCTCATCCGTCACCAAATGCTGGCGCACCCGCTCATCCACCCCTTCATACCGCCCGCACAGCAAGACCAACCGCTCGTGCTGGCTCAATTCCTGCGCGATTGTTTGGGAAAACGGCCGTCCTTGCGGCGTGAGTAGAATAATGGGCATATCTTCAATCTTTAATCTTTGATCTTTCTCTTCAGAAGATTGAAGATTGAAGACCTTGTCCTGAGCCTGCCGAAGGATTAAAGATTCTACGGCATCAAAAATCGGTTCTGGCTTGAGCAGCATCCCGCCGCCGCCGCCAAAAGGAGGTTCATCTGTCACGTGATGCTTCCCCGCCGCAAAGTCACGGATATTGTGCAGATGCACTTCCAGTTGGCCTAAATCCTGTGCTTTTTGCAAGATGCTTTCATTTAAATAACCAGGAAACATGCCTGGAAAGAGAGTCAAAATATCAATACGCATGGGGAAGTATTCAACGAGACGCGCAAGGTGTCAAGCAACACCAATTATCTCTAATCACTTCTCGTGCTGCGTCAACAAAAGGTAAATGATGATGGCAACAGTTGCTACCAATACACCACAACTAACCAATCCCAAAAACAAAAAAGTTACACTCATCTCTTTTCCTTATGATTGAATTTCTACGATGACCCCTGGTTCAGCCCAGTCATACAGCATCTGTGCATTTTCAGAACTGAGCAAAATGCAGCCATACGTCACTGGATGACCCAAATCACCCGTCCATAACAAATTGGAGCCGCCGCGTGTGGGAAAGCCGTGAAAGCCGTTCATAAAATCAGATGTCGGCACAGGCCGATAAATGCCCATGAACGACGGCATCCATAAATCCCAGTTGCCCGCATAGGCATTGGGTTCGTGGCTTTGAATTTGGAAGATACCTGGTGCGGTAGGACTGTCGGCAATCCCTGTGCTAACGGGCCAATCCCAAAGAAGCGTACCATTTTCATATACCCAGGCTCGCTGTTGGGCAATGCTGACGATGACGCGCTTGTGTGGCACGGGCGGAAGGGGCAGCATTTCATCTGGCGAAGGAATGGTGATAGGTTGTCCGGCAGACAACGTTTCTAGACCAGGGTTAGCTTGCTGTAACCAGGGGTAGGGGATGCCCACCGCCCGACCAATGCTGGCTAAGGTGTCACCGGATTGCACAGTATAGGTAGTGGGATGATGGTAAATACGCAAGTTTACGTTTGGATTTTTGCTGGTGATGGCTTGGGTAACGGCCGTTTCCCATTCCCCCTCATCCACAAACCGCCCCTCTCCTAGCGCCAGCGCATCACGATAAGCAGCCAAAGCCACTTCATCCAGCGACCAATCCAACTGCCCGTCAACACTGTCCACACGCAGCCACGTTCCCCACGTTTCCGGCGCAATCGTCTGCGACACCGTTTCGTTTATCACCGGATCATACGCTTGTACGGCTAACGGTGCGGCTAACAAGGTGTTGGCCGCTGCCGCTACCGCGCTCAAATCCACCACAGCCGGTGCGATGGTTCGCATGACTGGCTCAAAACGGCCGTTTGCCAATATCAACGCCGCCTGTTGCGCCAAAGCTGCTTCGGTTGCGGCCACATCCAGTTCTTGCCCCGGTTGACCCGGCAGCGCTTCAAAACGGCCGTTTTGCCATAGCAACTGCGCTTCCACTGGTGCAACGGCCAGTTGAGTCGCCAGCGTTTCGAGACCCGCCACCGCCCGACCCTGATCATATTGCCACACCGGAGAGAGCAGAAAACGGCCGTTATTCGCCACAAATGCTTGCCAACTAGCCAACGTACGCCCTTGTTGTCTTGCTAAAACGGCCGTTGCCTCCGCATCCAGCACCAAACCCAACTCAGCCGCAGCCACAGTCATCTGATTCTGACCGGATTCGACCAAAACAGGATGCGTAGACCACGCCGATTGCAGCGCCGTTGCCACCTCAGCCTGGGTTCGTTCTCCCACATAAATGCCGGAAACAGACACACCCGGCGCCACCCAATCAACCCCGTACAGAATGAAAGCCCCTATCGTGGCTGAGGTTGCACTGATCATCAAAAACAGAAGCACAACAACGATTTCTATCAGGCGCATCATGCCATGAGTGCGGTGTGCTGGTGCTAACGGCACTGGTTCAGGTTCTGGTTCAGGCAACGGCCGTTGCCACATCTGCGTCTCCATCTCCCTGACTGGTTTCGCTGCCTGACGGAATTTGGGAATATAAGGTTGGGTGTTCATGTCCTGATCGTTTGACATAATATTTATTTATTCTCGCAAGGATATGGATAATTGCATCCCATAGACTACCTTTCCCTTAAAATAATTACCCAACGCAAGCCGGGCTTTTCGCCACTGTTCTCCCTGGTAAGCAAACATCACTTTAGGCAACAAAGCAGACGCTCGGTATAATCCGCTTATATATTTTTGACAGAGGCTTTCATGAAAATTTTAATTACCGGACACAAAGGCCAATTGGGGGCAGCACTCAGACAAACCTTGAGCGACCATGAACTCAGCGGCTTTGATTTACCGGAAGAGGATATAACAGACAGGATTGGGGTGAAAACGGCCGTTTCCACCCACCGCCCCGATCTCATCATCCACACCGCCGCCATGACCAACGTCGATGGCTGCGCCGAAAACCCCGAACTCGCCTACAAAATCAACGGACTCGGCACCCAAAACGTCGCCCTCGCCGCCCA
>JACSSI010000834.1 GCA_014879345.1 Anaerolineae bacterium
CGAATTAACACGAATTTTTTGTTGGATAATGCCAAATAATTCGCGTAAATTAGCGTTAATTCGATGCCAAATTTTCATTTATCGAGGTGCGTCCCGCTCATGGGGAACTCCTAAGTAAATGGGAGCGCGAACGTCTCGTTCGCCACTTGCAGGGGAGACGCCTGCGCTCCATTTTCATTCATCGTGGCTTCAGCGTAAGCTCAACCGAACGGTGATCCCCACTCATGGGGAACTCCTAAGAATAATAATGGATAAGATACCATATCCGCAAGGCAACCGTGCTGTAGTGCTGTAGGGGCGGGACGATGGGAGAAAATGCCCTACGCTGGGCAAAGGTAATACCCCATCGCCTCGCCCGTACGATTTTAAATGCCAGCGGCGAGATGATAATACAAATCGTTCCAGTTCAATTCTTTTTTGAACTCATGAATCGTCGTGTTTTCATCTATCAACAGATATTCAATGCCCGCGATTTCTGCAAAATCAGCCATGTGTTCGGTGGTAACGGACAGGCTGAAACCGGTGTGATGCGCCCCCCCCGCCAAAATCCAGGCTGCCGCGCCTATTTTGAGATTTGGTTCAGGAACCCACAACGCTCGGGCGACGGGCAGTTTGGGCAGCGGTTCATCCGTCGGCAGCACGTTCACCGGGTTGACAATGAGGCGGAAACGGTTGCCCATGTCAACAATTGAGGCGTTGATGGCTGGGCCGGTTTGCGAATCAAACACGAGGCGCACCGGATCAGCTTTGCCGCCAATGCCCAGTGGATGGATTTCCAGGCGTGGTTTTTCGGCAGCGATGCTGGGGCAGATTTCCAGCATGTGGGAACCTAAAACCTTGTCGCCATCGGGGCTGAAGTGATAGGTGTAATCTTCCATGAAGGAGGTGCCGCCTTCCATGCCTGCACCCATCACCTTCATGGCGCGAAGCAAGGCGGCCGTTTTCCAATCCCCTTCTGCGCCAAAGCCATAGCCATCAGCCATCAGCCGTTGGCAAGCCAGGCCAGGAAGCTGTGCCAGACCGTGCAAATCTTCAAAGGTGGTGGTGAAACCTTTGAAGCCGCCTGCTTCCAGGAAGGTGCGGATGCCCAGTTCCAACCGCGCCGCCTCGTATAAGGATTGGCGCTGTGCGCCGCCCAGTTGCAGCGCTTCGGCTACGTCGTAGGTTTCTTCGTAGATGGTAACGAGATTAGCAACGGCCGTTTCCGATACCTCATTCATCACCGCCACCAAATCACCCACACCATACCCGTTGACAGAATAACCAAACTGTTTTTGCGCTGAAACCTTGTTGCCTTCCGTCACCGCCACTTCACGCATGTTGTCGCCAAAACGGGCGAATTTTGCGCCCTGCGCATCATGCCAGGCGGCGGCGGCGCGCAGCCACACGTCCAACCGCGCCAACACCTCGTCATCCTGCCAATGGCCGACGACAATTTTGCGGGCCAGGCGCAGCCGAGCGCCAATAAAGCCAAATTCGCGGCCGCCATGTGCCGTCTGGTTCAAGTTCATGAAATCCATGTCAATGGTTGACCAGGGAATTTCGGCGTTGAACTGGGTATGGAGCTGCACAAATGGCTTTTGCAGGGCTTGCAGTCCGGCAATCCACATTTTGGCTGGCGAGAAGGTGTGCATCCAGCAAATGAGACCAATACAGTCCTTGGCCGAGTTGGCTTCCTGGCACACGTTATACACTTCGTCCGGGGTGGTGACGATGGGTTTAAAGACCACGTTGACGGGTAATTTTTTGGATTCGTTGAGGGCATTGGCAATGAAACGGCCGTTATCTGCCACCTGCGCTAACGCTTCCGGCCCATATAAATGCTGACTGCCCACCACAAACCATACTTCCATAGGATTAAAAATATCTGTATTCATCTCGTTTTCCTTATATGAAAACGTAGTGCGTAATGCGTAGTGCGTAGCATTTTTCCTACGCACTACGTTCTACGCACTACGCACTATTGTCCATAAACATTCTGATACCGATCATACAGCTTATCAATATCAGCTTGGGCGATGGTTAACGGCGTGCCTAACTGGAACGATGCCCAGGCAATCGCCGCGTTGTCTTCCGTCATAATGGCTGCCTTCACCGCTTTTTCGGCCGTTGGCCCCATCGCAAATACCCCATGGCTCTGCAATAAACAAGCCGGACTGCGGCTCTCTTTAAGTGTCTCCACCACAACCTGACCAATCTCTTCACCGCCAATCAAGGCAAAGCCGCCGCAGGGAATATCACCGCCAAATTCGTCGCCCATAGCTGTAGTGATGCAGGGAATAGAACGGCCGTGCGTGGCAAAGGCGGTGGCATAACGTGAATGGGTATGCACGATGCCATTCACCTTTGGCATATGACGGTAAATGTAGCAGTGCGAGGCGGTATCAGAGGAGGCTTTGTAAGTACCCTCCACAATGTTGCCTTCCAAATCCACCACCACCATGCTCTCTGCTGTCAAGTCAGGAAACTTGACGCCGCTTGGTTTAATCACCACTAAATTTGTCTCTGGATCACGGGCGCTGACGTTGCCGCTTGTCCAGGCGACGAGGTTATTTGCAGGCAGTTCGAGGTGCAGATGCACCAG
>JACSSI010000835.1 GCA_014879345.1 Anaerolineae bacterium
GATCCATTCCATATTATTGATGGCTACCTGGCTAAAAATGAGCAAAAAAACGACCACGATGACGATAGCCGCGTAGTAGAAGCCGTTGCGCCATTGCAAACGCACATCCCATTTCATGGTTGACGTTAAGCGGGTCATGATAAGCTCCTGCCAGTCACCTGGATGAAGATGTCTTCTAGCGTTGCTTCCTGGGTGTGAATGGTTTGCACTGGATATTGCTGCACCAGATTGACAAAGCCGTTCTGCCCTAGATCCGCCAGCTCAAATTCTTCTTCGCTGATACGGTCGCTGCCATTCGCCAGATATTCCACGCGTACGGTTGGTTTGCCGTGCTGTAATTTCAATCGCTTTGGCGCATCGATGAGTTTGATCTCGCCATCCACGATGAAGGCCACACGGTCGCATAATGCCTCGGCCACCGTCATGTCGTGGGTTGTCAGGAAAACAGTTTTGCCCGCTTCCTGCTGTGCTTTGATCAGGTCTTTGATGCGCCGTGCATTCATGGGATCCAGGCCAGCCGTTGGCTCGTCCAGGAAGAGCAGTTCTGGATTGTGAAGCAGGGAACGGGCGACGGTGAGCCGGTTTTTCATGCCTTTGGAATATTGCGAGACCAACAAGCCGCCGTCTTCACCCAATCCCACCATCTCTAGCAGTTCTTGTGGGGAGCGGGTGGGGTGGCTGTACAGACTGCCAAAGTAGGTGAGATTCTCAACGGCCGTTAACTTCAAAAAGTGGTTGGGCAGTTCAAACGAAACACCAATGCGCTCGTAATAATCCGAGCCCCATTTGTCCAAATCTTTGCCAAAGACGGCGGCTTTGCCCCCATACCCCGTCAGCAACCGAATGAGGAGCTTTTGGGTGGTGGACTTTCCCGCACCACTTGGCCCCAGAAAACCGAAGATTTCCCCCGGTTCGATGGTGAAGTTGAGATGTTTGACGGCAGGAACGGCCGTTCCGGTATACGTGTACTGCAAATTTTCAACGGTAATCATGTTGTTCTCTCTTGATGGAGGCAAAAAAAAAGACCATTGACAGAAGAGCCTCCATCAACGGTCTTCTGCGTTGTAATTTAATTAAGGTGCCAGCAGCTTTTGTAACAAGCCAACCATTTGTGCGGCGGCAGCCTGTAATTCTTCATTTGTCATCTCTGGCAGGTGGCTCAGGAGCCAGTTGTCGTGGGCTTCGTCTACGGCCATCACCACAGCCATCATCAGGTCGTCGGGTAGGTCGTGGCGCACCACGCCTAGCTCCGCGCCTTGCCGGAGTAAGTTTGCCAACATGCCTTCCAGATTTTGCCAAAATTCGCCTAATTCCCCCTGCATCAGGAGTGCCTGGTTCATAGGACCGCCTGATTTGACAACGCCGAACACCCACGGCCGTTCTGCAAATTGTGTGTATTGTTGTTCGTACATGGTTTGCAAAGCAGGCCAGAAGGAAACGGCCGTTAAGTCTTGAAAATCCAGGTCAAGTTTGTCGATCATCTCGATGGCATAATGGGAAACGGCCGTACCATACAAATCCTCTTTGTTATCAAAGTAATAGTAGGCGGCTCCTTTGCTGATACCTGCTTTCGCCAGAATTTGGTTAAGCGAAGCGCCTTCGTAGCCAAATTCGGCAAATTCTTTGGCGGCTGTTTCCAGAATAAGTTCCCG
Source organism: Anaerolineae bacterium (assembly GCA_014879345.1). Lineage (GTDB taxonomy): Bacteria > Chloroflexota > Anaerolineae > Promineifilales > Promineifilaceae. The sequence goes on from JACSSI010000835.1 coordinate 1,653, forward strand.
CTTTTCAGGCGGCAGTTTCTCGAATCTTGGTCGTGGCATACACACGTTTCCTTGTTAGACTATGCGGTTAAACCGATTGGTTGAACCAGATGGTCTAAAATATACATGAAATTGGTTTCGGTGTCAAGTGGGAGTGGTCGCGGAGTGGCAAGGTGGCAACCCTGCAACCATGCAACCATAAGATTTTTGTAAACGTTTTGCTAACAACTGGATATAACCTTGACAACGACGAGGGAAAATAGGATATTTACCCGTGTGCTTTACAAACCAAAATATCAAAACTTTTTGAATATAATTTCTTAGCTAATTAAGGAGAAAAACATGAGCAATTTAGTAGTTCTTGCATTTGATGATGAAAAAGGTGCTTTTGCCCTACGTGACAAGCTGATCGACCTGCAAAAGCAAAAAATCGTGCAATTGGAAGATGCCGCCGTTGTCGTGCGCAAGCAAGACGGTAAAGTCAAAGTGAAGCAGGTCAACAACCTGACTGGCGCTGGCGCTTTGGGTGGTGCTTTCTGGGGTATGTTGATTGGGTTGCTCTTCTGGGCGCCCTGGTTGGGTTTGGCGATTGGCGCTGTCACTGGCGCGATTGCTGGCAAATACACCGACGTCGGTGTTGATGACAAATTCATCAAAGAAGTTGGCGAACAAATTGAGCCAGGTCACTCCGCTCTCTTCCTGCTCGTTCAGAGCGCAACCCAAGACAAGCTGATGGCAGAAATCAAAGATTTCGATGCCACTGTGATTCAGACCTCCTTGTCTGAAGAACAAGAAGCTCAACTGCGCCAGGTTTTCAGTGGTCACGAAGACGAAGAAGAAGCCGCTGCTGACGCATAATCTTCAGTTTCGTTAAAATGAATAACTGATGTTACGCAGTAGCCGCCTGAACCAAAGAAACTGGCTCAAGCTGCTGTAATTCACGAAAA
>JACSSI010000836.1 GCA_014879345.1 Anaerolineae bacterium
GTGTTTGTCTTAACCGTAGCAGCGGCTGAAGCGGCCGTTGGTTTAGCTTTAATTATTTCCGTATATCGCAGCCGAGATTCTGTCGTGGCTGAAGAACTAAATACTTTAAAGAATTAGTCCTTTTGATATTTACTTTTCACTTGAGTAAATCCATATGAGTGAACAACTACTAACAACATTAACTTGGCTCATCCCCGTTGGCCCATTGCTCGCCTTCTTTGTGATTGTATTATTTACCAATCGCAGTCGAACGTTGAGTTGGGTGATTGCTTGGATAAGCATCTTTGCATCCTTGATTTTTGGCTGGATTGTTGCCTTGAATGTTGCCGCAATTGATCCCCACCACCTGGAAACACACCCAACGGCAATCGCTGATTCCATTTTTTGGCTGCCTTTAGGCAACTTTTTTCAAGGTACTTGGCTGAAGATGGGTGTTGCGGTGGATCCTTTGACTTCTGTTATGTTGATTATGGTCACATTTGCAGTGACTATGATCTTCATCTACAGCGTAGGCTATCACAATTGGGGCGCACCACTAGGCAAAATTTTGGGTGTTCCCAATCATCTGCAAGAAGAACCACTGCTTTCTCGATTCTTTGCCTTTATGAGCCTTTTTGCCGGCGGTATGTTACTGCTAGTCGTCGCTGATAACTTACTACTCTTGTTCATCGGATGGGAAATCATGGGCTTCTGCTCCTATTCCCTCATCGGTTTCTGGTATGCGCGTGACTACCATCTTGGCCCAGATGACATCCCGCATATTCCACCTCGTAAAGCAGGCATTAAAGCTTTCATGACTACTCGTATCGCAGATGTAGTCATGCTAATGGGGATTGTCTGGTTCTACCTGGTATTTGGTACCCTGAACTTTAGTGAAGCGCTTTCTGCTCACAGCTTAGAAGAAGCAGTCGTAAAAGTTGGCGCGGTAGCACTTGGTGTGATGGGACTGTTGCTTTTCACTGGTACTGTTGGTAAATCGGCTCAATTCCCATTGCACGTTTGGTTGCCAGATGCTATGGAAGGCCCCACGCCTGTTAGCGCTGTTATTCATGCTGCCGCGATGGTTTCTGCTGGTGTTTATTTGCTCTTGCGCATATTCCCACTTTTAGAAGTAGGCAGTGGTCCCGCTGGTAATCCCGCATTTAGCTGGGTGATTGTAGGCATCGGCGCGTTTACCGCATTTATGGCCGCGACCATTGCGGTAGCTCAATACGATGTCAAAGGCGTGTTGGCTTACTCAACAATTTCACAACTGGGCTTTATGATTGCAGCGATTGGTGTTGGGGGGTATGTAGCCGGTGTATTTCATTTGATTACACATGGCTTTTTCAAAGCACTGCTTTTCCTCGCTTCTGGTTCTGTCATTCATGGTATGGAACATGGAGCGCATGAAGTACACGATCATCATACCGATCCGCAAAATATGAAGTATATGGGTGGCTTGCGCAAGAAAATGCCTGTCACGTTCTGGACGTTCTTCATAGGTGGTATGGCGTTGTCTGGGTTGCCTCTATTCACAGCCGGATTCTGGTCTAAAGACGAAATTTTTGCGGAAGCATGGTATGCCTGGGAAATAGGCAGAGAGCCACTCGGTTTATTTGTACTCATCATGTTGGCTGTGGCAGCTTTCCTGACTGCATTTTATACCATGCGCCAAATAAGCCTGACTTTCTTGGGTAAACCACGGAGTCCTTTGGCAGAACATGCCCATGAAAGCAATAAATTCATGACAGTACCGCTGGTATTTTTAGCTATCTTTGCGGTAATTGCTGGTTGGGCAGGCATCCCGGAAGATTTCCCCATAATTGGGCCTGTCATTGATAATAATTATTTCCACCATTTTGTTGGTGCAACTGTTCACGAAACGATGCATGAACTCGAACAAATTGGTTTAGTATCAGGGTTAGCAAAGCTTGATTTTGACTGGATACCCTTAGGGACCTCGTTGGTGGTGGCCTTGGGTGGTTTATTGGTGGGCTGGTTGATTTATGCACGGAGACCGCTCACTGAAGGCCAAGCAGATCCATTAGTACGCCCGTTAGGGCCTTTGTATACCTTCCTAAATCGGAAATGGTATTGGGATGAGCTTTACAATGTGCTGTTCTACCGCCCTACTGTTTGGGTGTCTGAGACGCTCTTCCCTGTGTATATTGATAAAGGGCTTATTGATGGTACTTTGCATCTGATTGCTCATGCTTTCTACGCCTTTGGTCGTTACATGAAACGTCTTGAGGAACTAGTGTTTGGCGATTTCGTGGATTGGCTCAAGGATGTGTTCCTTCGTTTCGCCAATTACTCGCGGGAATTGGAGACTGGCAAAATCCAAGAGTATGTGTGGATGTCTGCCATTTCAATTGCGGTAATAGCCGCCATCTTATTAGCAATTAACTATTATGGCCCAATTTTCGGTTGGTTTGATGGTTGGTTTGGGCTGTTTGCAACTTTAATTAATTAGGAAAACCGATGGACTTTATTCAAGATAACCTCCTATCGATAGTCATCTTTTTCCCGTTAGCGGCTTCGTTTTTTATTTTTCTGCTGCCGGGAGATGCAAAAAAGACGATTCGCTGGATGGC
>JACSSI010000837.1 GCA_014879345.1 Anaerolineae bacterium
CCAGGCCAACAGTGCCGTGCTGGTATCGTGTCCCGCGATGAGCATGGTCAGCAGTTGGTCGCGGATGAGGTCGTCGTCCAGCCCTTCGTTGATGAGTTTGGCGAGCAGGTCTCCGGGAACGGCCGTTTTCCCATTTTCCAGTTCGCTCCGTCTGGTGCGGATTGTTTGGTAGAGGTAGGTGTCCAGCACGTCTATATGCTTTTGGTAGCCAGGACGGGGCATATTGGGTGCCATAATCCAGAATCCGGGGGAAATGTAGGCAATCGCTTTAAGAATGGGCTGCCAGAGGCGTTCCATGTCTGGTGCAAAATCCACCTGGAACATCGTACCCATCAGAATAAGCAGCGCCGCTTTGCGCATTTCCACGAGCATATCGACGGTGCTACCGTCTTCCCATGAATCAATGACTGTATTCGTATAGCGCCAAAAATTAGGGATGTGGGGGATGACATTACCCCGATGCAGCGGTGGATCCATGATGGCACGAAGCTGGTCATGCTCCTCTCCATCGACAACAAGCACGCCGTGGCGCAGCAATTTGACCACCGGATCCGTTTCATTGCGCCAGCTAAATTCATCCCGCTTGGTGATAAGAATTTCACGGTTGGTTTCTGGCCCAATGGCAACGGCCGGTTGAAATCTAGGCAAAGTAATCTGGAAAATTGGCCCCACATGCTGCCGCATCAATGACAAAGCGGCTAACAACGAGCGTTCTTTCAACAGCCCTTTGAGAATCGTTAAGCCTTGTTCGCTTTCAGCGATAGGCAGCGGGCAGGTTAGTTTGGTTTCAGACATGGCACCCTTCTTATCAGTGTACAGTGAACAGTGTTCAGTAAACAGTTATGTCTCTACTGTACAATGTTCACTGTTCACTCGGTTTTTAGTGTCCGATTGCCAATTGTCCGTTGAGGCGTTCTTCGCGGGCGCTGGCGGGCAGCGGATCACTGTTGATAATTAAATCTTCAGCGATCTTAGAGGAAGATAGCACACCAGGCAAACCCGCGCCGGGATGCGTACCTGCGCCGACGAAGTAGAGGTTGTCAAAGTCTTCGGAACGGTTGTGCGGACGGAACCAGGCAGATTGCGTAAGCACCGGTTGAATGGAGAACGCCGCGCCCATTTCGCTGTTCAGTTCGTCGCGGAAGTGGATGGGGTCGATCATGTGTTCCACGACGATGTTTTCTTGCAGGTCGGGCAAGTAGTTGTCTTCCAGGAATTGCATGATGGCGTCGCGGTACGGCTTGGCCGCTTTCGTCCAGTCAATATCTGCGCCTAGATGGGGGACGGGCGACAGCACGTAGAACGCTTCGTGTCCTTCGGGTGCCAATGAGGGGTCGGTAATGGTGGGCATGTGGAGATAGAGCGAGAAATCTTCGGCCAAAATCTTCTTATTAAAGATGTCGCTGAGCAGGTGTTTGTAGCGGGGGCCGAGGATGATGTTGTGGTGGGCTAATTCACTGTCGAGATAGCGCTTTTTGGTGCCAAAGTAGATGACGACGAGCGACATGGAGTATTTGGTCAGCTTTTTGTAGCGCGTGTCTGAGTTGCGCATTCCGCGTGCTTTGGAAGGAATGAGATTCAGGTACGTCCAGGGCACGTCGGCGTTGGAGATAACGTGATCGGCTGTGTGGACAGTGCCATCAGCCAGACGAATACCAGTTGCAGAACGGCCGTTTACCAATATCTCAGCCACCTCCGTATTCAAATGGAACACACCGCCCAGCTCTTCAATCAACTTTGCCATGCCATTCACAATCGCGCCCGTGCCGCCCATCGCAAAATGAATGCCCCATTCCCGCTCCAAATAATGAATCATGGCGTAAATCGAAGAGGAATCGAACGGATTGCCGCCAATGAGCAGCGGGTGGAACGAAAAGACCTGGCGCAAGAAATCATTCTCGATGAACTGCGACACATAGCTGTAAACAGATTTGTAGGATTGTAATTTGATGAGGTCGGGCGCGACCTTGAGCATATCGCCCACGCTCAGGAATGGTTTATCGGCAAGCTGTACAAAGCCTTTTTCAAAAATGGCTTTCGTGGTTGCCATGAAATCGTCGTAGCCTTGTTTGTCGGCCGGATTCCATTTTTCGATTTCAGATTTGATGAAATCGGGGTCGTCGTTGTAGTCAAAGCGGCGACCTTCGTGGTTGAAGATGCGGTAGAAGGGGTCGAGGGCAGTGAATTCGATGTAATCTTCTCGCTTGCGTCCAGCCAGTTCAAAAATGTCGTCGAACATGAACGGGGCGGTGACGACGGTGGGGCCGCCATCAAATTTGAAACCGTCCATCTCGTAAACGTAGGCGCGACCGCCCAGTTTGTCTCGTTTTTCAAATATTTCTACGTCGTAGCCCTGGGCTGCGAGTCGTGCCGCAACCCCCAGACCGCCGAATCCACTACCGATGATAATAACTTTTTTAGACATATGGCTCTTCCTTTTTTATTGAGAATTGTTGGATAGTGCGTAGTGCGTAGTGCGTATTTTTCTACGCACTACGCACTACGTTTTTATATGCCGCTAGAGTTAGCGGACGAGTTAACTTTCTGTTGATGATGGGGGCGGGATAGTCGCGCCC
>JACSSI010000838.1 GCA_014879345.1 Anaerolineae bacterium
CGATCCCCTCTCCCTTTGGGGGAGGGTTAGGGTGGGGGTAAATGGTAGTGATGCGTTACCGAAATAAATTATTAATCTGCAATAAGATTGATCCAATCTAATGAACGCCTTGTATGCTGTTATTCCTGCTTGATAGCCAGCAATTTCTGGATAGCGCCGTAATAATCGACGGCGGAGTTGTAACCATTGGTCACGCGCTTGCTGCAACTGAGCAGGACTGAGTAAGCGCAAACGGTTTCGTCACTTTCCAGCCAGTTACCGGTGTTGGGGATGATGTAGGCGGTGGCAAAGTCGCTAACGGCCGTTATCTCATCAGGCACACGCGTCCCAACTAGGTCACCACAGGGGCTGGCGCCGCTGTGCGCGTAACTGTTGCTCAACTGCGCACTGGCTTCACCCAATGGCCCTGTTGTGGTGGCGATGTCGAAGCTGGGATAGTTGCCTTTGCGCACGGCTAAATCGTACCGATCCAGGAAACCCTGCTCCTGGATGACCTTGAAGCGTACCGTAAGCACGGCTGGCAGTGGTTCGCCTTCCAGCGTGAATACCGCGCAAGGACCACCTTCAGCCTGAGCGCCAAGCATCACCGTATCCAGTTCAAAGGTCGGCCGTTGATTGTCGAGATAGAGTCGGATGGTATCGGCGCGGGGGTCTGCAACTTGCTGTCCGCTGGCGGCATACCCTTGAATACGGAACTCGACTGGCCCAATGTGACCGCCAAAGGGGGCTTTGGTGGTGTCCACACTGGCACGGAGCGCCCATTCTGAAGCGGCCCAATCAAAGTTGCCCTGAACATTCTCATACGCCTTCACCGAAACGAGTCCGCCTCCGTCCACAACTTCCAAACTCTTATCAGAGGGGCCAATGGAAACCGTGTGCATGACACTGGTTTTGAACAGCTTGAACGGTTCCTGGTAAAACTCCCAACCCGTCCAGCCTGTACCCGCCATATAGCGGCGGTAACGGATGGTGTAATGGGTGACGGTTTCATGGTCGCCCAGGCAGGCATGGAGATCGAGGTTGCCTCCCCACGCCGCACAGCGGGCTGGCGGCACGTTGACGCTGTTGTCGGTGGCTGTGATGCGGCCGACTGCATCAAAGGTGTTGGCGGCGATGCCGATGCGAATGCGCCCCACGCTTTCAAAGCGATGGGTTCCGGTGCATTCGGTGACAGGACGGCGCACTTTGCTGCAAGGGATGCAAATGTCGATGCGTTTCAGTGGGCCTGGGATGTTCCAGCGCGGGGCTGTTTCATGGGCGACGCCGCCGGGGGCGGTGCTGTCTAGCAGTTGTGCGATGACATCGGGCAGCGCCTGCACAAACGCATCTTCACCGGTGGCGGTATCGTCCAGCACTTCGCTGATGGCGTCGCTGAATGAACGAGAGAAGCGGAAGATGTAGTTGCCATTACGGTCGGTAACGGCCGTTCCCAACAGTTCACGATTGCCTTCACCCGAATAAGCGCCGCCGCTCAGTTCTGCCACGGTGCGATCATACTCGTTGAAGCGCAGCACAAAACCAGCCAGGGGATCCACGTTGCAGCGCAGCCGCAGTTTGCCCACCAGGTCGGCTAAGGCCACGCGGTTGTACTTAACGGCCAGGCTCGGCGTCTGAGCCATGCTGACGATACGACCAGCGGTCACTTGCGGGGCGGCTTCGGCGTTTTTGGCGTCGTAGGTCATGCGTACTTGTTGACCTAATTGGGCGGGAACGGCCGTTTGCTCATTCAAAGGCAGCATCATGGGGATGAATGGGGCTGGGTCGGGGTCGGGGATGGGCAGGGGCGGGCGTTCATACTGCTTCACCCGCTCTGGGTAAAGCTCCGTCAATGCCTCGCGCAGCAGCGGGTTACGCACTGCTTCGCGGAACGCTTCCAACGTTTCAATGACAACGTAAAACGGGAAGCAGGGGTTGTGCAGACAGAACCCGGAATAACAACTGGCGTGGCCGTAAAGAATAAATTCTGAGGCTGATTCCGGTGTGGCACAAGTCAACACCAAATCATCAAAATCCTCATCGCCGCCAGCATCGTTGGACTGAATATCAAAACGAACCTGGCCGCCAGTTCTGGTGGGGAAGGTGATCTGATCATCAGAATTAAGCCACGCTTTTTTCGGCGGCTTGTTCTGAATCCTGATAGACCAGTGATCTCCGCTGACAAATACGGCGGGGGCCGCAACTTCGCCTGCGTAGGTGCCATTACCCACATTTGCACCACTGATGATAAACCGTTGGGGATACGCTGCATTTTTTGCTTTGACCGAAATGGTCCATGAACCTTGCATGTGAATCGTCATTTTTTTTCGCTCCTTACAAATAATGGGGACTGGGATGTGCGCTGTTTTGATGAATAGTTAAGAAACCAATGAAAGTCAGAAAGGTGTGTTTACCATACCGTCCTGGCACGAAACTACTGTGGCACATGGTTTTCTGTTGTGTTTAATTAAACGGGGCGATTGGTATTTTTCCGGCATTCCAGAAAAATTGGGGCTTTTTATATATGGATGGGTGCGGTTAGTTTTTGTGTAACAAAGCAGACTACAAAAGTCTTGCCAATATGAATTGGCATTAAATT
>JACSSI010000839.1 GCA_014879345.1 Anaerolineae bacterium
CCTACACCATTTGACCCTTCTTCCATTTTCCTGACTTTGACACCTGCCCCACCAGTTATAGAAATCAATCCCTTGCCGACGGCAACTCCGGCCGTTGGTAGTGGACGATTAGCCACAGTGAATGTAACGTTATATTATGACAGTAACAATAATTATATGCCTGAGCTAACCGAGGGTATTGTAGATGTTGCTGTGGCACTTTATGACAACACAACTGGGCAATTGTTAGCCTTTGGTTATACAAATGAGACGGGTTCGATCCGTTTTGAAAATATTGCCGCTACGGGTGCGCTGCGTGTGTCTGTGCCTTACCTGAAATACAGTCAAGTTGTATTTGGGGATGAGTCGAATATTTTACTCCGTGTTGCCCCGCAGCAATTGCCTGGAACTATTCCATAACATTTTATTTTTGAATTACTCCCCAGAGAGTTATCTATGCCGCCAGAATCACAAGAAAACGCCCCAATTGAAGCCCAAGCTGAAGAAAGTTCATTGATCGACAAAATCAAAGAGAATCGCAGCTTTTTGATTGGTATTTTGGTGGCAATGGCTTTTATGGGATTGTGCCTTTTCCCAATTTTCTTATATCTGCTGTTTCAGGGTTCTGGAACTGATTTTTTGAGTGGAAATGAGCCGACACCTTTTGCCACAGATGTTTCAGCGGCACTGCCTGTTGGGACGCCGCTTGTGCAGAGTATTAGTGACACAGAAACTATTTCGGTGACTTTGGATCTGCCTGCAACCTTGACGCTAAACGGCCGTTCTCTCATTGTTCAGCCGCAGTTAATCCCGGGAGATGGTGTTTGGTCTCCTGACGTAGGCGAAGACTCAGCAGCCTGGGTCTATGGCACCATCGTCAATTACGTCTTTGGCCTGCCTGATACAGATGAGAACCAGACCACACTCGATTTACTTGGCCCTGGTGATGAATTTGAGATGGTAACTCAGGAAGGTGTTCCCTTTGTATTTTCTTTTGAGAGCAAAGAGGTCGTGCCAGCGACGAATCGAGACATTTATACACAGCAATCCCCAGGCGCAACCATTATCTTGACAGGTGGCCCTGAAGAAGACCGTTTAGTTGTGAAAGGGCGCTATGTGGTAAGTGACACAGGCAGCAACTTCCAGGCCAATACTTGTCAGGTTGGAGAAACCTGTCAGGTAGGGAATATGCAAATTGCTGTGACTGGCACTGCTTATGATCCAAGTCAGGTGAACGTACCCGCCGGTTTTGCTTATTACCGGGTGGATTACCAGATTGAAAATGTTGGCAGTGCCGCTATTGACACCAGCCAGTTACAGTTTTCGCTCACAGATGAGATGGGCAATCAATACGCCTTGAACCCGATGGCAAGCCAGTCGGGCAATTATCCAATTTTGAGCGGACCGCTGAATGTGGGGCAGATAATCCAGGCTACAACTGGCTATCAGGTACCAGCCAGTTTAGAAAGCGGCACCGTGCACTGGGTAATTGCAGATACAGCTACCGGTGCGCAAATTCAAGTTGTGATTGATTATGGTGGCGGCGATAATGCCGCCCAGCAGACGAGCATTACACTTATAGAAGCATCCGTTTCGCCAGATAAAACTTTGTTGATGGATGGACAAATTACAAATTTGGGGTCACAACAAGTGGTGGTAACGCAGCAAGATTTGTCTTTGAGAACTGATGATGGCGCGAGCTTTTTACTATTGGCGACAAATCCAGAACTTCCCTGGACTGTTCCCCCCGGACAGACTCTGCAATTTTATGTGCAGTATCAAAACCCTCAAGCGGTAACGGCCGTTTTCACCGTGCTTAATCAATCTTTCCAACTCAATGTTGTGCGGTAGCATCTTCTTGGTTATCAATACCGTTAACCAAAAACTCCATCGACGAACGCCCCCCACTTATCCGTCTGCTTGAATGGTAAAGCAGCATCCCCGCCACAATTGAAATCGTGCCCAAAAACAAACCGACAAGCTGCAAAGGCCCCACAAACGGCCGTGGAAATGAGGGATTAACATGCGTGCCAATGCCCACTAAATCAGCGAAACCGGCCACATACATGAATACAAGCCCCGTGGCTCCCAAACGAATGCCAATATCTGCTTGAAGTGATTGAGGGGCATCTGGCTGCCGCAGTGTATGCAGGTACAAAAAGCCCGCCAAAGTAAGACAAGAAATGCCAAGCAAAAATTGCAACATTTGTACTGCCCCAAACCCCGGCGTTATATCCAGGCCAAGATGATCCAGTGACATAGCCATCAGGCACAAACCCACCCCGACAATAAAAAAGATAAGCGCGAGGATCCGTTGTAATCGTTGGGTACTATACGTCTTCATTTCACCGTTCTGCGTTGTCGCGTCTTGTTCAGTCATAATTGCCTCATTAGAAACCAAAAACGCCGCGTCAATAACTGAAGCGGCGTTTTTATCAGTCGGGGCAGCGAGATTCGAACTCACGACCTCTTCAACCCCATTGAAGCGCGCTACCAAGCTGCGCCATGCCCCGAATGCGGCGGCATTATAGCAAAAAGAATTCTATAATGCCAACTTTGATCAACCAATCATCTGTTCCAATTGAAGCGC
>JACSSI010000042.1 GCA_014879345.1 Anaerolineae bacterium
TCTCGGGAACATCTGCTGGCGGCACTTTGGCGCCAGCCCAATTAACAGCGGCGGCCTGGACGCCTGTCATATTCACATTGGTGAAGTCGGCGTCTTCCACATTGACCCCATACCATCGACTGCCTGTCGTGTTGGCGTCTGTGAAGTTGACATTTTCGCAATTGGCAGCGGCGATGGTTGCACCGGTCAGGTTCGTTTGGGATAGATTGCAGCCCTCCATATTTATGGCAGCTATCGTCGCTCCCGTTAAATTGGCTTTACTGAGATTTGCGGCCTCCATGTTCATCCCAGTCAACTTCATCCCTGATAAATCTAAGCCGCTCATATCTGCATGAGATAAGTCTCGTTGGCTCAATGCTTCAGCAACTGATTCACGAGATTCGTATTTGGTCGTAGTGATATTTGTTTCTTCGCTCATTTTCTAATCCTCCATAGGGAATATATGCAATGGTGTAGGTGGCTATGAGTATCTACATCATTATAGCATTGGATCCAGCCTATGACCGTTTGATCATCACGGTTATGCCAAGTCACCATACAGCGAAACTCATACACACGCGGTACGGTGGGCGTGAACACCACTCCATAGTGAGGCTTCCCCTAACCGGAGCGGCCACGTGGATTTCTGGTGCCAATTTTCTACGCAAGCAGCGTTTCGGTGTTGTCGTCTACGCTGGTGGCATCCCACTGCCAGTCGGTTTGCGTAGCCAGCCGCCAGTGGCTTTCTGTCATCTTACTCAAACGTTTCTGAAAAGCTTGCGCCAGGCCAGCCACATCGTCATTTGTACGTCCTGGATGCTTTGCCAGCACGTTGCCAAGCGCCTGGCAAGCCAGCAGCGCCAGCGTCATGCCCTGCGCATAAAGCGGATTTAACGCATAAACCGCGTCACCGCTCACCAAAAACCCCTCCAGTGTGCGCGGCAGCCTGTCATAACGGCGCAGCCGGTTATCGGCGCGACGGAAGCCATGGATGCGGCTTAACGGCTCCGCATTCTTGATAGTTTCATACAGGTGAGGCACAGGCAGACTGCGGGCAAATGTCAGGAAATCCGCTTCGTTTGTCGGCGGGTAATCCCCGGCTACACCGATCAAAGCTACGTGCCACTGATTATCTTCCATCGGCACAATGATGCCGCCGCGCGTGCCGTCTGGTGGCGTGGGGCGAATGTAGAGCATCTGCCAATCCTGGTCGAAGTTGTCAGGACGTTTGTACAGGCGCGATGCATAACCCACCAGGGCATCAATATGCCACTCTTCCGGCGGTTGAAACCCTAACTCGGTCAGCCACTGCGGCGCTCGGGAACGACGCCCGCTGGCATCCACAACCAGATCACCATCCAGCATCATTTGCCCACCAGCCGCGCCGGTGCGTGGACGAAGGGACACGCCGCCCACCCGATGCCCGTCTTTTTGCGCGTAGAGGCCAGCAACTTCGTACCCGTGCAAAATCTCAATGCGTGGGTGGGTGCAAATTCGCTGGTAGATCGTTTGCTCTAACAGGCTGCGACTGCAAGAGACGGCGGCATGACGGCCGTTTGTGGGTGCTGTGTGCCAACTGCCTTCAAAATGAAAGGCAACGTCATCCGGTTCGCCCAACCGAACTGCCCGGGCTGCCACCAATTCTTCTGTCATACCGGGGAACAAACGCTCAAGAATTTGCTGCCCCTGGGGTTGTAGATTGTGAGGATGATGCGCCTGAGGCACACCGGTGCGGTCTTGTATACCTTCCTCGGCGGGGCGGTGATCACGTTCAATAATTGTGACTTTCGCTACATAGTCGGCCAGAACACGAGCCATCGTCAGACCGGCAATGCCACTGCCAATGACGACAGCCTGCTGAAAAGCAAAGGTATTATTGTTTTCTATTTCACTTTGTTGGGTAAGCATGGTTTGCATGTTTCCTCCGCATAAATGGAAATAATTGCCGCGCTTTCATGCGATTTTTGATGGCACTTAGGACGTTAGACTTTGAGCGGCGTTGAGCGCTGGCTGATAAGCGTGCGTTGTGTGCCTCATGCAGGAGCGCCTGCCGCTTGTCACGTACCATAAATTCTTGGGTATATATATTGAAGTTAATCATGATAAACCTCCGGTTAAAATGCGCGAACGTATTTGATGTCTGTAAGCAGAATGGGTGTAACCCGAGGGAATGATCATCTACCAGAGGTGGCGCGGTCAGAAACCGGCCACAGCGAGTATAACAAAGGTTAGCCTTCTGCTTCTATTTCAGTTGATGTCCGTTTTCCTGTTCAATTGAGGCCAGCATACAAAACGACCGTCCCTTTATCGCTTCATAAAGCGTCCCGCACCCCATCTCGGAAGTGGGATGAGTGCGGGGGCGATGGGGGAACGGCCGTTTTGTATGCTGGGGTCAGGTAGGGCAACAACAAGACAAAGCTAACCAGTCAGCCCTCAAATCAACAAGGAGATCAGATCATGTTTCAGCAAATAACCAAACAAACTCATACCTCCACCCACACCCACATCCCCACCAGACAACGCTGGCAGGAATTAAGGGCATCCTTAACCGTTTTAGGCGCGTTTGCGGCTGTCCATCTATTTTGGGGATCCACCTTCCTGGCTATTCACTTTGCCATCGACTCGATTCCCCCTTTCCTGATGGCTGGGTCGCGGTTTGTGATTGCCGGAGCGATTCTTTATATCTGGGCACGTTGGCGCGGTGCGCCCCGGCCGCAGCGCCTGCACTGGCGCACCGCCTTCATTATTGGCGGGTTGATGCAGTTGGGCGGAAATGGCATCGTCGGCTGGTCTGAGCAGTACGTGCCATCGAGTATGGCTGGCCTGCTGGTGTCTACCGTACCCATGTGGGTGGTAGTTATTGGTGTCGTGCTAAACCGGAAACGGCCGTCTTGGGCAGTGATAGCCGCGTTAGGACTGGGTCTGCTGGGAGTTGGGCTGTTATTCAGGCCAGGCGGCATTGCCAGCAGCGACAGCCGCGCCCTGACAGCCATGCTTATCTTGCTGGCAGCTTGTTTTTCCTGGGCGCTGGGTACTCATTATTCACGCACAGCCGTGCAGCCCACATCGTTCAACATGGCTACCGGCATGAATTTGCTGGCTGGTGGTTTCCTGTTGTTGGTGTTTAGCGGGATCAATGGGGAATATGCGGGTTTTGACATAACGGCCGTTACCTTCAAATCTATTATGGCCGTACTCTACCTGGTGGTCTTTGGCTCCATTATCGGCTTCAGCGCCTACATGTGGTTGGTCAAAACGACAACGCCAGCGCGGGCTTCCTCCAACTTCTACGTCAACCCGGTGGTCGCCGTTTTTCTCGGCTGGTTGCTGGTCGGCGAAACCATCACCAGCATGACCCTGGTCGCCGCCGCCGTCATCATCGGCGCTGTCATCATGATTGTGACGCAGAAAAAACCGGCAAAGGCAAATTAACGCGATTTTCTACAGACAAACGGCCGTTTATTCAGCAGAGATTATGGGTAAACGGCCGTTATCAATGCCAAAGGAACCGTTCATGAACACGTCTACTTCCTCAAATACACAAAACTGGCCCGCCGTCCGCCGCACATTAGAAATGATTCTGCCGCTGGCAGACACCTTCGCTTTTATGTTTTACAACCGGTTTTTTGAATATGAACCAGCGGCACGGTCGTTATTTAAAGCCGACATGAGCACTCAACGGAAAAAAGTCATTAACCTGCTAGCGTTTGCCCTGCGTGGACTAGATCGACCCTACCTCATCGAAAAAGAGCTGCGCCGTTTAGGTCGCCATCACGCCCAATATCAGATCAGCCGTCAGCAGTATGAACATTTGAACGAGGCCATCATCTGGGCTTTTGGTGAGACCCTGGGCAGCAACTTCAATGAAGAGAGTCGTCAGGCGTGGCACCACGCCCTCAACGCCATCACCACTATCATGCTGGCCGCCGCCGCTGAAACCAAAGCCATGCCTGCGATCTAACCTGGGCCACTTTGCTTTAAATCGTATCATGTGGTGGCAAGCTGCAAGTCGCAAGTTATTCAGGCGACCTTCACCTGCCACCTGCAACTTGCCACCTGCAACAAAAAGACAGTGTATGCCCTTTAGCGGTAAATTAGTTACTTTAAATCAGCTAATAGCTCCGCTGTCAACTGCCAGATATTCTTTTGTCGCTGCTGCGCTTCAGTTTCAGCCTGAGCAAGCTGCTGGGGTGTCAGTTTTTGCGTGAACATTAAAACCGGCTCCACCTGGGTTTTGGTCTCGTGCCAGCTCGCATGATGCTGCGTCACGAGCAGCGCCAACATAACCGCTGCCTTCAAATCCCCTTGCTTTGCCGCGTAATGCGCCATCACAGCCAGCGCCGCCAGAATAATTCCCTGCTCATTCGAGGAAAGCGTCCGTGAAAACGCCCGGATCAAATGTTCACGGGCTTTGTCATATGCTTCAAGCGCAATTGTCGCCCTGGCCAAACCGGCGCGGGCATAGGCAATGCCCCAATCATGGTCTGGTTCCTGGGCATATTTGAGGCTCTTGGTGAACTGGGCTTCCGCTTCCGCAAAATCACCCTGCATCTGGCAATATCCCCCAATCCACGATGATAAAAAATATAGCCGCTCCGATCCCCCACCTCATCAAAAACAGTCCTGGCTTTGTCATACCAACTGCGGGCCGCTGCCAGATCCCCTAGCACCCGGTATATTTCCCCCATTTCCCAGAGGCACCAGGCCACTGCCCAAGTGTCGCCCCATTCTTGCGAAATTGCCAGACTGCGCTCTCGCGTTTCCAGGGCATGTTCCAGTGTGCTGTAGCGCACTGCTTCATAGCTTTCTTTGGAAAGCACCTGCGCCGCCAAGCGTGTGATGCCCATTTCCAAATAAGCATCGCTCGTCTTGCGGTAACTGCTAAAAGCCTCTTCAAAGCGTCCTAACTGCATGTATACGTCGCCGATTTGCCAGTGGAGATCGGCCGCTATGACCACATCACCGGCCGTTTGCAATTGGGCTTGCGCCGTTTGCCATAAATCGATGGCGGCCTCAAAATCATGTTGAAAGCGGCGTAGTTGGCCCAGCGCCCGCAGCGTCAGCCCCCCTTCCCGTTCATCCCCATACGCTTTGTAAATAGCCAGCGCTTCCTGGATGTGGGTCTCTATTTCTTGCTGCTTCTCCTTGTCTGTGTAATCTAGCTGCATCAGGTTGACTAAAAAGAGCAGGGCAAGGGCTAACGGCCGTTGTGCCTTAGCCGTTCGATGATAAGTAACCAACTGGCGCATAATGACCTGGCCTTCTTCACGATTGATGATACGGCCGTAAATATAGGTCAGCAAAATGCCCCACACGTGCAGCTCTTGCAGCCTCTCCAGGCTGCCCGTTAGCGCCCACGCCTCCCGAATCGATTTCAACTCCGCCGGAATCAGCAGCCCAAATGTTTCAAAGCGAATGGGGTAGCCGTTCAGGCAGAAGGCCGACTGCGCTGTGAGTAAGATAACCTGCAAGCGCCGCTTTTCCGCCTCATCAAGCACGGCGGCGGCCACTCCTTTTTGGGCGGGGCGCAACAGGGCATTCATTTCCAATGCTTTGAGCTGCGCTTCACAGAAACGGAAGATCGCTGGCAGCAGCTCATCGACAACCTCCACCACCCGTCCCTCCGCTATCAGCCGCTCCCAGGCCACGCGCACATTATCAAATTCAGTGGCTACAATCCGAATGGCTTCTTTCTGCTGCGGACCATTCATCATCTGATTCGTTTCATGGAACAGATCGATGAAATAGCGGACATACTGCTCACGCGCCTCTGCCTGGGCTTCAGGCGAGGACCTCAGCTTTTCCCGGGCAAACTGCCGCGCTAATTCATGCATATGAAAACGGCCGTTGGCGTCTCTCTGCAACCAAGACCTGTTGACCAGCGTCAACAATATGCGAACTGTCGCGCCTGCCACCTGGTTCGCTGCCGGGCGCGTAAAACCATTGCGAAACAAGGAAAGCTTTGCCAGGATTTGTTTATCCGCTGCTGTTAACTGATTCCAGGAGGTGGTAAAGACAGCCCGCACACTGCGCTGCCGTTCCGGCAAATCCCGCATATCGCCTTCTAACACGTCAAAACAGGTGGCAATCTCATCGGCGATTTCCGGCAGGGTGAGTACGTCTAACCAGCCTGCCGCCAGCACCAGAGCCAGCGGCATGCCATCCACCAGGTGGCACAAACGGGCAATCGCCTGCATAGACTCTGGACTCTGCTCCAATTCGGCCGCCGACAATCCTGCCTGTTGTATGAAAAGAAGCGCTGCTTCATTCTCAAGCAGCGTTTGGGCTTGGGATTCTTGGGGCAAAGCCATACCTGGCAGCGGAAAAAGTGTTTCCTGGATTAAATTGAGCCGTTCCCGCGACGTTGCCAGGATTTTAACGCGGGGTGCGCCTTGCAAAATCCGTCCCGCCAGGGTGGCTTCGCTCAGAAGATGCTCAAAATTGTCCAGTATCAGCAGCAGTTGTTTGTCACGCAAAAAGTCTATCAACTGCGTTTCCGGCGTTGCCTGACCTTGAAAGTGAAAATCTAGTTGTTCCGCCAGTTCCGGCAGTATTTGGGCAGGGGAATCCAGGGGCGCCAGTTCTAAAAAGATAACGCCATCCGGGAAGTGATCCACCAGGGAGGCGGCGACGGCTAAGGCCAGGCGGGTCTTGCCCATGCCGCCGGGGCCGCTCAAGGTGACCAGACGGTTGGCGGCGTCATCGAGCAGTAGTTTGCGCACTGCGGCCAATTCTTGCTTGCGGCCAACAAAGGGGGTGGATGGCTGTGGCAGTTTTATTTTTGTGGATTTTTGAGTGGAAACGGCCGTTTCCAATTCCTCCACCAAACCCGCCGCCATCTCCCGCCAATCCGGGAGCTGCTCTCGACTGTGTTCGGCGGCAACCTCATGGGCGGGTAATTCCTCAAGCGCCAGGCGTGCAGCCTCTCGCGTGGCCCCACTGCTGGCTGGATGCTTTTCCGCCAGACTTAGAAGCGCCACAGCCCGCTGCACTTTGCCAGCGTGCAACAGCAGGGGAGCAACACCCGTAAACACATCGAGTGCAACTGGCGCTAGTTTGTGTGAGCACGCCACTTGCAGCGCCAGCCGGTAAAATCGGCAAGCCTCACCCGTGCGGCTCTCGCCAGCACGGGTCATCACGCGCCCCAGGCTGTTGTAAACGGCCGCCAGCATAGGCTCATTGTCCAATTCCTGCCAGACGACAAGCGCCTCATGCAAAAACTGTTCAGCTTGATGTTCCGCGCCCTGCCTGTAAGTTAGAATACCCATCTGGTGCAGACATTCCGCCACTTCAGCCTGGTGACCCAGCGTGCGTGCCGCTGCCAAACCATCCCGCAGCAAGTGCGTGGCTTTATCCCACTCGCCCCGCTGCTGCCAGACGATGCCCAGGTATGTTTTGGTGGCACCTGTATTGCTGGAGCCGATTTCTTCGGCAATGGCTAGACTTTTTTCCAGGTGGACGAGTGCCTGGTCAATCTGCCCCTGATGAACAGCCAATAGTCCCAGGTCGCGCAGTAAATCAGCATGGCTGAGCTTGTCGTCGAGCTGCTGGCTGAGGTTCAGCGATTCGTCCAGCCACTGCTGAGCCTGGCCGTACTCGCCGCGCAGCAGAGCAATCCGACCCTGGTTCATGCTGGCGTAGGTGCGAATGCGCCGTTCATCAATCTGGGCGCAAGTCTCCAGACAGGCAGTTAAATAATCAGCCGCCTCATCTAAACGGCCGCGATGCAATGCCGATGCGCCCAACAAGCGCAAACAGCCAGCTTTGAGCCAGTCATCCCTGGTTTCCGGATACAAGTCCAGGCTTTCCTGGGCAGCACAGGCCGACTCCTCATATTTGCCCTGCATCATCAGACCAAAAGCCAGCCAGGCCACGGCGAAAGCTTCTTTCTGATGGTCTGGCGGCTCTATCTGGCGCAGGGCAGTGATGCCAGCCCGCATGTGGACTATGCCTTCCGCCAACCAGCCGCGCCGGGCGGCAAGGCTTCCCTGCCCGGCGCGTAAGAAAGCGAGCAGCAGGGTCTCTTCCCTATCGACTGGAGCGGATGTGGTTAATGCTTCCCGTGTCTGGTTGAACAAATCTTCGCCGCCGCTCAAATCACCGCGAAATTCGCAGTACAGCCAGAAACATTCAGCAGCCTCGCTTAAAGCGGAAAGGCGGCGACGGCGGACGCCATGCTGCCAGGCTGCACGGATGTTGTCGATGTCGCTGGCTATCTCGGTGAGGACAGTTTGTTGGCGGCCTCCTTTAATGGCAGGCGCACGCTCAGCCAGGAAATCGAGGTAGAAGTCACTGTGTTGGTCTCGGATTGTCTCGGCTTCGACGGCATCCCTTTCGAGCTGTGTCACAGCAAACTGGCGGATGAGTTCATGGAGGGTATAACGGCCGTTTTCCTCTCTTCTTAACAAAGAATGATCCAGCAGCCGAGCCAGGTCGGGCAGCGCCGCACCTGTCACAGCGACAGCGGCGGCGCGCGTGCAGCCACCCCGGAAAACCGACAGGCGCTGTAAGACGCGCTTCTCGTCCTCCGACAAAGAGCGCCACATCTGGTTAAAAATAGCACGCAGGCTGCGGTGTCGTTCCTCAATGGGTGCCGTCGCTGCGTCGGCCGACAAAAAATCCAAATCTTGCTCAATTTCGGCCACAATTTCCGCCACCGAAATGGCTCGCACCCACGAAGCAGCCAGTTCCAACGCCAGCGGCAGCCCATCCAGCAAACGGCAAAGCTTCTCCAAGTGCGGCAAATCCCCCTCGGTGACGGTAAAGGCGGCATGTGCCCGTCGTGCCTGCTGCACAAAAAGACGCAGAGCGCTAAAACTTTCCCAATCGGCACGGGTTGACAAGGGGTTGGTGGTGGTAGGAAATGACAGGCCGTGCAGTTCATACCCCCATTCTTCGGCCAGCATCAGCCGGACACGGGAGGTCGCCAGAATATTCAGCGTGGGGGCGGCTTGCAGCAAGTCGCTCAGAAGATCGACGCCGGTTAACAAATGCTCCAGGTTGTCCAGGATGAGCAGCAGTTTTCGTGGACGCAGATAATTTAAAAGCTGCGTACGGGGGGTTGCCGCGCCGGAAAACTGGAGATCGAGAGCCTGGGCAATGGCAGGCACGATGTAGTCCGCTTCGGCTACCATCGCCAGGGGTACAAAATAGACGCCGTCAGGATAGTGGGCCGCTAAACGCTGTCCTGCCTCGATGGACAGACGGCTCTTGCCAATGCCACCCGGCCCAATGAGAGACAGGAGTCGGCAGGCATGATCTTCGACCAGATTTTGTTGGATTTGGGCCAATTCTTTTTCACGGCCGACAAAAGGGGTGGCTGGCGTGGGTAAATGATGGAACATGGCGGCGGCTGGATCTGAGATGGGAACGGCCGTTACCATTTCAGGCGGCAGTGTTTCTGGGGTTAAGTTCAGGGAAAGGGGCGGATGGGGAGAACGGCCGTTTTGAATGGCTTCCAACGCCGCCGCCACCTGCCGTACACTGCCGATACGCTCGTCCGGTTCCTTGTGCAGCATGTGCTGAACCAGGTTGTTTAAAGCTGGCGGCACATCTTCGCGCAATACACGCAGGTCTGGAACCGGATCATGAAGTACCCGAATCACCATCTTCGCCATCGCCGTCTCCCCAAAAGGAGAGTTGCCGATTACCATTTCATACAGAACAGCCCCCAACGACCAGATGTCGCTGCGCGTATCCGTTTTTTGCGACAGGAGCGCTTCCGGACTCATATACCCTGGACTACCCAGAAGAGCGCCGGTTCCGGTTATGCCAGACTCGCTTCGTTCCAGGCGAGCGACGCCAAAATCTGTTAACCGTGGCGTCCCATCCTCGGCCAGCAAAATGTTGGCAGGCTTCAAATCTCGGTGAATGACACCCAGATGATGCGCCCGGCTGAGCGCATCCGCCAGTTCCAGGGCAATAGCCAATGCCTGCTTCAGAGGCAGCGGGCCGGTCTTATCTAGGAGTTGGCGCAAGCTGCCCCCCGGCACATATTCCATCACAATGTGCTGCTGGCCCTCTCGCTCAAACATAGCCAGCATCTGCACAATGTTAGGGTGGTTCAACTGGCGTAATATCTCCCCCTCTCGCTGAAAGCGGATCAAGTATTCATCGTCCTGGGTGGTCAGTTCCGGCCTGAGGCGCTTGATGACCACTGGCTTATCTGTGACAACATCGCGCCCCAGATACACTTCCCCGTGACCGCCAGTCGCCAACAGCTCCCCCCTCTCATAGCGCTCTACTGGGGGCAGCGACGCCGGTGATTCAGACGCACCCCCTTCCGCCGCCTGAAATTCAGGCAGTAACAGGCGTCGCTGATGAATAGCCTCATACAATTCAGTGGTTTCTGGCTCAGGCGAAACCCCCATTTCCTCATCCAGGATGCGCACACATTCTTCATACTGGCGCAGGGCGGCAGCTTGCTGCCCCGTCCAGGCGTAAAGCTGCATGAGCTGGCGGTGGGCCGGTTCGTGCAGTGTATCCAGCGCCAGCCAACGGCGGCCATACTCAATACAACGCTCAAATTCCGATTGGCTACGATGCCATGTTATCAGTTTTTGCAATATCTCGGCCAAACTGCGCCGCAGGCTTTCTACCTGAAAAAACTGCCATTCATCATAAGCAGGACTGTCGGGCAGTGAGAATCCGGCCATGAAATCGGCGGTGTACAACGAAACGGCCGTTTCGCACGCGGTTAGGCAGGTAGTACATGCCCGCTTTGGAAAGTGATCATGTTCCCGTAACTGATTAACTTGCGCCTGGAAGTGGACAACATCCACCCAATAATCTGCTGCCGGATGCATGCTTACCTGACTGCGATCAATGTGCAGCACTTCATCCCCCACTGTGTTTTTGAGGCGCGAAAGTTCACGGCGCAGATTAGCGCGTGCGCTGGATTGATCATATTCCGGCCAAAAGAGTGTAGCCAGCATGTCACGACTGTGAGGTTGGACGTTAACCGCCAGGTATGCCGCTAGTGCGGCGACTTTACGACGATTAATTGGAATGAGCTGGCTCTGGGACTCCAGGCGGGGAGTTCCAAAAAGATACATTTGTAACCGAGCCATACCCCATTTTATAAAAAATAGGGACAAAAGAAAACTGGCAAATAAGAATGAGACAAATTGGGGACGCTGCCAGGGACGTAGCGGGATCGGCTGTATTGTATTCTGGCACTATGTTTAAGAGCAATCATTCAGGTTCCCGGTTAAGAATAGCAGGGAACCCGGAGTTACATGTCCAAGGAGGCATCTCATGAGTCATTATTATGTAAATCTGGAATACGGACAGTCGAATGGCAACGCTAATCAGAGGGCATTGTTTGAAGCGTTGGATGCTTATTCGTTGCTGACAAGAAACGGCCGTTTACGTCGGTTATGGGCTAGAATTCGGCGGCAGCCTTATACGCTGTGGAGCTTGAATTCGATGTCGCAACAGTGGCAGGTGCAGGCACGTTATGAAAGCGGCTTGCAGTTGGTTCCCGTAGCCGCCATTCGTGGCAGCGAGGGCAAAGAAAGCGCTTTCGACTCTCATTTCACCCCCTTGCACCATCGGCACAGCCGGGAACGGTGGCTGGGTATTGCCATGGCTCACTGGCAAGGACAAATTCTGCCTCCGGTGGATCTTATCAAGGTGGACGACGGCCGTTCTGCTGTTTATTTCGTGCGTGATGGTCATCATCGTGTCTCGGTTGCCCGTGCTTTTGGGCAGAGGGAAATTGAAGCGAATGTGACGGTGTGGCAGTTAAACGGGCCAGCACCCTGGAATGCCTGTGAGCCGTCTATGCAAACGGCCGTTCCCGCCGCCGATTACTCATATTGATCCAAAACGCCGTCTCAAAGGCCAGACAAGCAGTTGACTAACGGCCGTTTTTATGAAAACAGCCCGACAAACAAAACCCACCGCTTCAACGGTGGGTTTTGTTTGTCGGGCTGTCTCTGTAATTTTTCGTCTGATGACAGCTTGGCTGATTTTAGATCACCTCAGGCACAACCGCATTCTTGCACGGCGGGCGCCCGAACCAAAACCGGAATGGCGCAGCGTACCCGGCTAATGATCTGCATCTCAGACCAGGCGGCGGTGGAGGCGATGCCCTCATGCCGCAGATACCAGACAAGCATAAAAAGCGTGGTAAGCGTGTAAAACCCGTGCAGGAACCAGATGGGCCCAAAAGGCAGGTGGCTGATGTAGACCCAATGCACCAGGTTGCCCACGTTGGAAAGGGTGATATTGGCAAAGCTGTAGCTTTTCATATCGCGCGTTTTGAATGCTTTCGTCAACATAGGGACGGTGCTGCTGATAAAAACGGCCGTTGACAAAAATCCGGCAATCGTGTGTAAGTTGATACTGTCCATAGTTAGTTCCTCTGTTCTTGATTCATGTTTACGCCGCCATTGCCAGCGAGGGGGCTGCAAAGTCGGAGCGTAATTCTGGTGGCTGCACCATCAATCCTTCCAATGGGTAACCCGCTTCCTGCCATTCGGCCAGGCCGCCCGCATAGCGGTATACTCGCCTGAAGCCATAGCTAACTAGAATGCGATAGGCATTGACACTGGCAGCGCAGGCCGGATTGGAGCAGTAAACCACCACTTCATCATCGGGATGCAGGCTGTTTACGGCCTCTAACATGTTGGCAAAATGCAGCGAGCCAGGGATGTGCATATTTTCGTAGGCACGGCGATCCAAAGCCATGATCAGCTTCACGTCATCGCCTCGATCCAATTTCACTTTTAATTCTTCATGTTTCATAATGTTCATGGTTTGTCTCCTGGTAATTCAAAATTTTTTAGAAAATGAGCCTGTTCTGGCGCGTCGGCTCATTTGTTAAAATTATTTTTGTTACGGTTTACTTAAGCGAAATTCGGCAGCGTTTCCGCGTTGTCAGTCACCTCTGTCACGGGCCACTCCCAATCTTTGTAAGTGGATTGAACCCAAAGGCGATTTAAAGTGTCGTGCAGCTCCTTGTGGAAAGCGGCTGCCAGACCCACCACACTGCCCGCTGCCAGAAGGTGTTGGTGGATTTTTAGGGTCGTTTCCAGGGCGTAGCTGCCCATAACGGCTGCCGTCATGCCCTGGGCGTAAACTGGATTCAGAGCGCAAACGGCGTCGCCCATCACCATAAAGCCTTCCAGATAGCGAGGCAGCTTATCGTAGCGGCGCACCCGGTTTTCCGTTTGCCGAAAGCCAAACGGGGCAGACAGCGGCCGGGCGCTTTTGATGGCGTTGTAGAACTGCGGCGTGGGCAGGCTTTGGGCGAACGCCAGGAAGCCTGTTTCATCGGTGGGCGGATAGTCGCCGGCAATGCCTATGAGGGTCACCACCCAACGGCCGTTTTCCTCCGGTAGGATAATGGCGCCCCGTGTGCTGTTTGGCGGCGTTGGTCGGATGTAAAGCCGCTTCCAGTTTGCGGCAAAGTTGGCAGGCTGCTGGTAAATGCGGGTGACGTAGCCTACAAAGGCGTTGATGCGCCATTCTTCGGGGGGCGTCAACTTTAGAGAGGCCAGCCACTTTGGCGCCTGCGACTGCCGCCCACTGGCGTCTATCACCAGGTTGGCTGGCTGCACCAGTTTCTTGGCGTTAGCGCCGCGTCCTGAGCGCAGCCGTACACCGGTCACTCGCTGCCCCGTGGCATCGGCCACCAGACCCACAGCCTGATAGCCGCGCTTCACCGTCACATTGGGCAGCGCCGTCACGCGCTGGTAGAGGGCGCTTTCTAACAGGGGGCGGCTGCAAGATATAGAAAGGTTTCTGCCGAGCTGCTGCGGGGTGCGCCAGTCACCATCGTGGAAAAATGCCACTTCCTTTTCAATGTCTACGGGCACCGCGCCCTTGCTAATTAGTTCTGCGATTATGTCGGGGAAAAGTTTTTCCAGAATCTCCTGACCGCCGGGCATCAGGGTGTGGGCGTGGCGTGCCTGGGGCACACCGCTGCGGAAATTATGCCCACACCCTGGTTCGTCTCTTTCAATGATTGTCACCTGGTTCACGTAGCTTGCCAGCGTTTTGGCTGCCGTCAGGCCAGCGATGCTGCTGCCAATGACGATGGCGGCAATAGTGCCGTTTTGGTCTTCTGTTTTTGCACTTGTCTGTTTACTTAGCTTTTGAGCCATCATCTTCTAATCTCCTTCGTAAATAGCATCGAATTGTCACGAATTACCGCGAATTTTTGTTGGATAACGCCAAATAATT
>JACSSI010000840.1 GCA_014879345.1 Anaerolineae bacterium
GCTGGCGAATGTTTCGGCTAAACCAGCAGCTTCAAGAGCGGCGAGCAGGGTATTGAAGTTGCCTGCTTCAGCAGCGATTTCGGCAATGCTGGGCAATTCTTCTTCAGCCATCATGCTGGGCGGCAGGAGAACAGCATCAATGACATGGATAACGCCATTGTCAGCTTCGATGTCGGTGATGATAACTTGCACGTTCTCATTTAAGAACACACCAGCGTCACTGGCGCTAATGGCAATGTCTTCACCGGACATGGTGGTCGCGGAATCAAGTCCAACCACATCGCTGGCCATTACTTTGCCAGCTACCACATGGTAGAGCAGGACATTGGTCAAAGCGCCTTGCGGATCTTCGAGCAATCCTTCAACTGTGCCAGCGGGCAGCGCCGTAAAAGCATCATCGGTGGGAGCAAAAACAGTGAAAGGACCTTCACCGGCAAGGGTTTCTGCGAGACCGGCGGCAGTAACGGCCGTTACCAGGGTGTTAAAACGGCCGTCGTTAACAGCAATATCGACGATGGAGTTAGAGGCTTCAACCATCGGTTCTTCAGTGGGTACAACTTCTACGGTGGGCGCTTCTTCAACGGCTGGAGCCGCCGGTTCGGCCGCGCCACAGGCTGCAATAAAAAGGGCAAAAATGGTGAGCAAACTTAAAAGGGTCAGGCGTTTCATTATTTAAATCTCCTATTAGTTGTTTCTGGTAGTGTCAGTTTGATATTCGTTAGTTCGTTTGTTTTGGTTTGTTTCGTATTTGGTTGTTGGGAATGCTTGTAACCTTTGCGCAGAGGTTTTTTCTTAGGTACAGGAATAATGCTAACGTTTTGTCTATGTTTTGTCAATCTATAATTGAATTTAACTTATGCTTGTCTAATTATTGTCCATGTGTACCAGCATTGTTTGCTTTCTTGTAGTCGAGTAAAGGGGGTTGTATTAACCGTATGTGAGACGGGGTGTTTGTTTGCACAGGGATGGGTATGATCGTGTCTATGTTTGTAGCAGCCGAAGATCAAGATATTGTCCAACCCGTGACATCACGGAAAAAACAAAAAGGGTGCTTGCTGTTTTTGCTGTTGATAGTGGGGGTGATGAGTACGCCCTGGTTGTGGCGAACGGCCGTTAAGCTTGCCTATTCGCACAAAATTTATACTGTAGAAACAGCACCTTCGAGTCGTGTGGCGGTGGTCTTTGGCGCGGCGGTGTATGGTGACCGTTTGAGTGCGGTGCTAAGGGATAGGGTGGAAACGGCCGTTTCCCTCTATGAAGCCGGTCTCGTTGATAAAATCATCATGAGCGGCGACAATCAAACGCTTGAATACGACGAACCCAGCGCTATGGTCGCCTATGCCATCGAGCAGGGCGTACCCGAAGCCGATGTCCAACCAGATTATGGTGGCCGGCGCACTTACGATTCGTGCTATCGCGCCCAGCACATCTTCCAGGCGGAAACAGTCATCCTGGTAACGCAGGAGTTTCACCTGCCTAGAGCCTTGTTTACTTGCCAGATGTTAGGATTAGATAGTGTGGGCGTGGCGGCAGATAAACGGCCGTATCGCGGCGCACGCTGGTATGAACTGCGGGAAACGGGCGCCACGCTGGTAGCGTTGCGTGACGTCATTCGACAAACACCGCCGCCCGTTTTAGGCGAACCAATTCCTTTGAATTTGAATTAACGGCGCAAGGAAAAGCGTAAACAGCAATGGCAAAACGAAAAGATAAACGCGAGTCCGATGAACTGTATTCACAAGTCTTGCAACTAGCCGTACATGCACTTTCATCCGTGCCTGAAGATTTCCGAAATTACGAAGGGGATCGCTTTCTTGATGAGATACAGTTTGAACTTGAGGCATTAGCCAGCCCCACGCTACCCCGTTCACCAGAACTACCCATGATGAAGAAATTTAGGTTTCAGCTTTTACATCGGTGGATGCTGGCAAACATTGCCCCCTGCCGCATGGTTGACGTGGGCGGTGGCAAAGGTTTGTTGTCTTATCTTTTTCAGCAAAGCGATTGGCACACGACAGTTATCGACCCAATCAACCAGCCACTTCCCACCAAATACAAAGATTTGACCAGCAACAAACAGATAAGCATCGCACCTGAAGAAACAGTGACACGTATCAATGCCGAGTTTCAGCCTGATTTTGCCAAAGATGCTGATTTGTTAGTAGCGATGCATGCCCACGGCTGTAACATTCAAATGATTGAGGCGGCGTTGCACTATAATTGCGGCTTAATCCTCTTGCCTTGTTGTGTCATTCATGAACCAATCTTACCGCCAGCAGGTATGCCCTGGATTGAATGGTTGGTAGGCTATGTTATTGAGAAAGGCTTCATGGTTGCGCCTTTCCGCCTCAACTTCAAAGGGCAGAACATCGGCATATATGCCCGGCCTCTTGCACAATCCCTCACCTAAAGCTCCCTTTTTTGTTCGTAGTAACCGCTTTAGCGGTTTAAGAAAACAATTTGGCGTCGCGACTTAGCGTCGTGACTGTACTTCCGAAACAGCGTCAGGATTGACTAAACTGGACGTGTCGCCAGGGTCTTCGCCGAGGTAGGCGCTGCGGAT
>JACSSI010000841.1 GCA_014879345.1 Anaerolineae bacterium
AAATACTTCAAACGCCTCGCGCCCAACGGCGCCAACGGCCAAGTCGTCACCCACAGCAACCACATCGGCACCCATCTCGACGGCGAAATACACTTCTACACCCCCGGCAAAGACATCGCCAGCCTCGACTTCGACTTCCTGGCAGGTGAAGCCGCCATCGTCGATCTCAGTGATGTCTGCGGCGATTATGATGTCTACACCCCCGAAATGATTGAAGAGCGCGTCGAAGTGCGCGAAAACGACATCCTCATCATCCACACAGGCTACCACCACTTCGGCTGGGACCAGCCCTACGGCAACGAAGTGCGCTACATGGTCATGCACCCCGGCCCCGATGAACGCTTCGCCCTCTGGTGTCAGGAGAAAAAACTCAAATGGATTGGCGTCGACTGCGGCAGTGCCGACCATCCCATGAACACCAAAATTCGGGACTGGATGCCCGCCCAGGCCGAAGACTGCGACGCCTATTTCCGCGAAAAATATGGCAAATCCCTGCCCGAATACTTCACCAAAGATATGTACCAGATGATGCACCTCTGGATGTTTGACAAAGGCATCATCCACGCCGAATGTGTCGGCGGCGATATTGATTTGCTCGTCAACCGGCGCGTACAGGTCGGCTGCTTCCCCTGGCGCTTCGTCGATGGTGAAGCGAGCATCGCCCGCATCGTGGCGATGGTCGATGATGACGAATACGAAACCCTCATGGCGAAAAAAGCTACCATGCCCCACACCAAATTCGGCGACTGTTACGATCCGGTGCATGTAGAACGGCTGGGCGGACGAGGGAAAGTCTATTAAAAGATAGAGATAGAGTGTAGAGATAGAGGATTCGCCCACGGTTCTCTCTATCTCTATCTCCCCACTCTATCTGGAAGGAGGTGCGGCGACTTTAGACTTACATGGGGAACGGGGATTCAATTTATCGGGAAGAGATATTTTTGGATTTAAGAGGATTCAGGAGGAATACTCAATGGCAGCAGCAGAAAGTAAAAAAGCGTTTGGCTACATGCCGCAAGATACACCACCCATCGGCTCCATGCTGAGTTTGGGCTTGCAGCAAGTGCTAACCATGTTCCCGGCAACCGTGTTGGTTGCCATTATCACCAAGTTCGACGTAGGTGTGACTCTCACCGCCGCCGGTTTAGGCACGATTGTGGCGCTGCTGGTTTCAAAGCGGCGCATCCCCATGTATTACGGTTCCAGTTTTAGCTATATCACGGTGGTCGTGACGGTGATGTTGCAGACCGTGCCTGTCTGTTTTAATGACCCTAGCACGGTTTACTGCCCGGAGGGGGTGCGGATTGTGCAGGTCGGTATTATCGGAACGGCCGTTTTGCAAATCCTCATCGGTCTACTCATCATGCGGGTAGGCAAAGCAGCGCTCGACAAAGTGCTGCCCCCCGTCATCACCGGCAGCATCGCCATCGTCATTGGTGTGGCATTGGCTGGCGCGGCGTTGGATATGGCCGGCGCAAATTGGGGCATCGCCCTCATCACCCTCTTCTTCACCATCGTCTTCTCCGTCTATCTACAAGGCAAAGGATTGTGGGGCATGTTGCCCATTTTGCTAGGCGCCATCATTGGCTACCTGGTCGCTATGGCGATGGGGCTGGTCAATTTTGGCGTCATCAGCGAAGCCGCCTGGATTCGCATCCCGCCCTTTACCTTCCCCGCCTTCACCGATCCGCGAGCCTGGGGCGCAATCATCAGCATTTCGCTGATTGCCATCGCCACCATCCCGGAAAGCACCGCCCATCTCTACCAAATGAGCCTCTACATCGACCAACTGGCAAAAGAATTGGGCAGGAAACCGTTGGAAATCAAAAACCTCATCGGCCTCAACCTCATTGCCGACGGCAGTGACGATTTTGTGGTGGGTATGCTGGGCGGCTGCGCTGGCACCAACTATGGCGAAAATAACAGTCTGATGGCGATTACGCGCAACTATTCCGTGCCGGTACTCATGGCGGCTGGCGGCATTGCCATTTTGCTTGGTTTTGTGGGCAAACTGGCGGCGGTGGTTAACACGGTTCCGATAGCTGTGACGGGTGGTCTCTCTATCTACCTGTTCGGCGTGATTGGGATGCAGGGTATTGCGCTCATCCAGTCAGAAAAAGTCAATTTATTTGAGCCGCGTCAATTAGCCATCGGCGCCGTTATCCTCATCACTGGCATCGGCGGTAATTTGGGGCTGGAAAATGGCATATACCCCTTCCAAATCCCGATTCTCTTCCCCGATGGTATTCCGGCCATCGTCTTCGCGGCGATTATTGGCATTTTGATGAATATTTTGTTCTTGCTTGTGCCGCCGTCCCGCTTTGGTGTGGAAGACCGCGAGAATATTAATATTTAGTAGCCGTTTTGATGTTTCTAGATTACTGGACATTGGCGTTTTTGTGATTACCCGTGTAGAGCGATTTGGCAAATCGCTTTACATGACCAGAGTTAAGAATGAAATTCACCAGACTCCAGTTATTAACAATGGCTCTTTAGGATCTGCCGGGGTTCGCGTCATTCTGAACGCAGTGAAGAATCCCGTACCTTTGGGATGC
>JACSSI010000842.1 GCA_014879345.1 Anaerolineae bacterium
GGCAAATTGGTGCTGTTGTTTGAACACATCGCCAGCTTGTAGCGAGTAAATGTCTACCCACAAGCCGTCATCTCCCACCAGGAATTCGCCATTGGCATCGAGCAGTTGGGCAAATACCAGCAAACGCGGCCCAGCATAAACACCGGGCGGCGGCGGATTGCTGATGATTTCGCGTTCCGGTAAATCCAACACCCGGCTGACTTGCCAGGTGAGGTCGAGGGTATGGGATGCTGGATTGTAAACGGCCGTTTCCAAACAAAGTCCATTTTCAAAACAGACAGGCTCATCAGCAGACTGCGCGTAGTCAACCTGGGCTAATGTGTAACCAGCTACCGCTGTGTCAGTGGTTTGATAGGCGTCGGGGAAGGCAACGGCCGTTTCCGGGTAGCCAGTGAAGCTCAAATCTGGTTGCAACAGCACCGCCCGTTCCTGGTTAAACCAGCGTGGACGGGCGTCATCATTGCGTAAGTCAGCGGCAAATGCCAGTTGGTCCCAGGGGCCAGCCAGAAAACTGTTCACGCCAAAGTCAGTTAGAGCCGCGTTTTCATTGACATAATCTGCCAATTCGTTGAAGTTTGCCCGGTACAAAAAGCGCACCATCCCCCGTTCCGGCCAATTCTGGAAATAATCAGGCCAATCACGTGCCGCAATGTTGACGATTAAAACCAGACCAAGCAGCGCCACAACGGCCGTTTTCCAACGTTTTGGCAAGTTCAGGGCAGGCCATTTCCTTGCCAGCCAGCCAACCGGCACCGCCGCCAACATAAACACGGCGGGCTGCGCCAAAATGGTATGTCCCAGGCTGGCAGGCGGCACGCTGATGAAAGCAGGTGAAATGCCAGCCAGCCACCAAAGCAGCAAAAAGGCGCTGGCGAGTTCGACGTGTTTGGCGGGGCGGGCGGGTTGTTTTTGCAGCGACTGTCGTAGTTTGTGCCAGAGAGGGATGAGGGTGAGAACGGCCGTTATCGCCACACCTAACCAGAAGAAAACAGCACCTATCGAGGTCAGCACCGGCCGGTCAGGAATATTGTAGAGCCATTCGCCATCGCCCTGATTGACAAACATGCCCAATGTGAGCAAAACGTGTTCCATCAGCGGTGTCACGTCCCCTTCCCCTAAGGCTACCAGCGGCACAGCCAGCTCGGCCACCCGTGCTTCCGACTCAGGCTGCTGCTGCAAGGTGAGCACCAGTGGCACAGCCAAAATCACTGCCAGCACAAACAACCAGAGCAGCCCGCGCCACTTGCTTTTGACCATCGGCCATGCCACCAGAGCGGCATAGATTAGAAATGCGGCCAAAATCAAAGGCAAACCACGGCTGGCAAAATAAGTATAGAATCCAAGACTCATGAAGATGGCAGAAATACTGAAATTAAAGAGTGGAGAGTGGAGATTGAGTATCGATCTCCACTCTCTAATCTTCAATCTTTGATTTTTTGCTTCAAATCCGCACCAAAAAAAGTAGAAGGCAGCCAGGGTCAACGGCGGCATGAGGACGTGGCGCAGCCCAATGCGGGAGTACATAAGCGCCCAAAAGCTGACAGCCAAACTTGCCGCTGCCACCAGGCCAACGGTTGCCCCAAACAGCTTTCGCCCCAGCAGATAGGTTAGTGGCACGGCGAGTGTGCCTAATATCACAGACAAATAGCGAATGCCCCATATCGTTGGGCCAAATAAGCTTAAAAAGATGGCGTTGAGTGAATGATAGAGTGCTTCATGGCCGGAAGCATCGGGATAATAAACGGCAAAGTCGCCGTCCAAAACGTGCTGTGAAATGACCAGGGAGTTGATGATTTCATCATCACGCCAGCCAGGCGGTGTCCTGTCTAGCTGCCACAAACGCAAGCCAAAGGCGAAGAGGGTGATGGCAAAAATTAATAGGAATTCGGTGCGATTTCGTCTGTTCATTTGTCGGTTACGGTTAAGGTGATAGGTAGCAGCAGATAGTTTGAGTGTGGTTCGCTGTCAAGTGGGATGGGCTGTGGCGGGATTTCGGCTGGGCAGTTTGCCGGGCAACTGTAGAGTCCGATGATGATGGTGTATTCACCTGCTGGTGTATCGTCTGGTAATGTCATCTGGTGCAGTTGGATGAACTGGTCGCCTGGCTGCCAAAGATCGCTGGGTACATTGAGATAATCGGCCTGTGTAAGTGGTAAATTGTCATTGCCTAGAATTTGGGTGAAGAGCACGCCATCGGCAAACGGCCGTTCTGCCTGCCACCAGGTTGCGATTGAGATGAGATCACCCGGTTTGGCAGTGGGCGTGTGCAAATCGTATCCTAAAAAGAGCGCATGTTCACCAAATGAGATGGGAGCGTCGGTAGTGAATTGTGTTTGCCACTGTTGGCGCATTTGCTGCCCATCAACGTGGTAAATAGCAAGTGGTTTGTCCAGGTCTGTTTCTCGCAGCGGCAGCGTGGTCTCAAGAACGGCCGTTTCAAAATAACCCGTCAACGCGGCATTCATCGGCGTAAAACCGGGGTAGATGATGGTGCTGTCTGCACCAGCGGGCAGCAGCAGGCTGTTTTGCCCGTCAAACCAGCTTAGACCCACTT
>JACSSI010000843.1 GCA_014879345.1 Anaerolineae bacterium
GGGTATGGGGGAGAAACGGCCGTTACTATTATTCATCATTTTCGTTTGTTTATTTTGGCTGGCGGGGTGTGAGCAAGCCCAGCCAGAGATTTTGCCGACGGCAACGGCCGTTCTGCCCCAACCAACTGCCACTGCGACCACGCCCCCTACTGTTTTGCCTTCTGCGACGATGGTGGAAACGGCCGTTGTTACTCCAGTATCTTCGGTAACACCGACGTTTACTCCGAAAGCTATTGACCTTTCCACTCCGCCGCCTTTTTCACCATTACAAGCCGGAAATAATTTTCAATTGCGTATACCAGATTCGGAATTGATCACACAAATATTGTCAGAAACACTGGTTCAGCAGCAAGCATTTAAAGCATTATCCGATTCCAGTAAATCTGCCGTGCTTGAGGCTGAATTTGCCTCTTTATTCAGTCTCATTGACCGCGATATAACACACTATTATCCACATGGTTTTGCTGATTCTGAAACGGTTGTAAAAGAACCACATGAATCAGACTATCTGTCCTTCGGTTCCATTCGTGCAATTTGGCAAGCTTAAGTCTTGCAAGCGCTTAACGAGAACCAAATCATATTGAGTGACCAGACCACTATAGAGATACCATATGCCCGTTTGACTCCCTGGGAAATTGAACGAAAACCTGGTGGCGATCCGGCTTGGCTCTTGTTTGTCGTCCCCGATTTTCAAGGAGATAAACCACTTTTCTTGCCGGGGTTATTACCTGTTGTGAGACAATCAAATATGGAATATGCGTTGTTTCCCAACAATATCAGCAGGGCTCATTTCCCAGAGTATACAAATATTTTAACCGATTATGATCTGACAGGAGATGGTCAACAAGACCTAATTATTGATATAGGTTCAGGGGCGGGTGGAGTGATTGCCCATCGCCTAGAAGTATATTCTTGGGGAGCTTCTGCCATTGTACAATTGGCTAATATAGATGCTGAGGATGGCAAATATGCAGGTACACCACAAGTGGAGATTGACGACTATAACGAAGATGGCTTTTCAGACATACGCGTAACCCATCAAAAATGGATGGACTTGGGATGTCGGTATGAAGAAGTGAAATTATATAGTTGGCGCGGGACAGAACCTCAATACAGCCAAACTAGCAATATTGAGGATAAACTAGAATGTGATGCAGCCCGAGCCATTACGCAAAATTTAAGCTCACAAAGTATTTACATCGGTGATGTTATTCTTTCCCCAGAAAATTTAAGTGTCGATGAACGAATTACAATGCTTAACCGCAGTTTAACAAATACCACAGTTGAAACGGCGCCCTTCGTGGATTATATCGCGCTTCTTCGTCTGCATTTGGCAATGGCTTACCAAAGCAAAGGCGAGAATGAATTAGCATTAGACACGATGGTCTCTATCAACGATCTGCCTCATACACCGTTTGTCACTGCCATGCAAGATACTTTTCTAGCAACCGAAGAAGATATCGTCTCCACTTGCCGTTTGATGTACCAGGATGAATGGTTTCGCACACTGGATATGAATGCAAACGATGATTTATTAGCCCAACTTGGCATGTTGCGAAACTATGGCTATCCAACAACAGCTTTACAAAGGCGAATGTGTCCTTTTCCAATGGTAATCGCTGGCTCACTGGAGCGTTTGAGCTTGCCAGTCAATCTCTCACCTGAAGCCGCATTCGCCGCCAATCACATCGAAATACTATTCCAGCATGAATTTAATATAGATGAGGATCCAGAGAATGAATGGCTGGTTATTGTTGAGTCAGCAGCCCCACAAGTCGTGGTTTTGGATGCGGTTGGCGATACCTGGCAACTATATCGGTTAGCTGAATTGATCCCACCTGTTACAGATATTCAAGTTCAAGCCATAACTGACACACTCGATGGAAACCCTGTGCTTCTTTTACAAGTAACACAAAACATTTACTCTTGGTTTTGCTGGGGGGATCAGCAGACTGACATACTTACCATTGGATTGTCTGAAGGTGTGTATGAACTGGTAGATCATACGACGGCCTGTGCGGATGACTCATTACCGATTCACTCTGATAATTTGGACAATAACTTTTATGAATCGCCTACAGATTTCTTTTACAATCAGCAAATCAATCAAATAGAAGAAATGATTTTATCGGGGGAACGGCCGTTCCCCGATTTACAAAACGAGCTAAGTGATCTGATAGACACATTGCCCAATAACACACCTTCTCGCCAGCTGATGCATAATCGGCTGCTCTATCTAAGCGGTTTGACTTATGAACTTGCTGGCGATGACGATCAGGCCGTTGCCACCTACCTCGACCTCATCCAGCAATCACCCAGTTCCCCCTGGTCTTGGCTGGCCTGGGCGCGGCTGGCGCCTGTGGAGGGATAGGGTTAAAGAAGCCATTCGTCTTAGTTACCATCGGCTTTTGGTTATGGTGGCTGGTGAAGATGTGGTGTGGTTGGTGGCGTAATGCGTGAGCTGATAGTCTCCAATTCAGTGGTTAGATTGACCCACGTTAACGCTTTGTAATCATCTCTTTTTAACCATTGCAATTACCTCAGTCCTCATTT
>JACSSI010000844.1 GCA_014879345.1 Anaerolineae bacterium
CAAAGTGGCAAAGTGGCAGAGTAACCAACTCTCCTTGCCACCTGCAACTCTGCAACTTTGTACCCTTGCCACTTTATCCCCCCCCATGCTATAACTCATGTACCCAATTTCACGGAGGCTCCTATGTTGGCTCAAACGCTCAGCCGAATACGGCGAAATCATGGCCTGGAACACGCCACAATCCACGTCTTGAGTGAAAAACAGAAAAATTTTAGTGCGCAAGGCAATTCAGACCACCGGGGTTTTCACTTGAATGTGTATGGTGATGTGCCGGAAACGGCCGTTTTTGCCGCAGTGGAAGAAGCATACCAGCGCATGAAAGATGGTGAACAGGAACTGGCCGTTCATCCCAACTGCGGTACCGTTTTGCTCACCACAGCCACAATGGCAACGTTAGCTGCCCAGGCCACATTTGCTTTTGAGCAGAAACGGCAGCGCCGCCCCGGTATGGATTTGTCAGTATTGGTCAATGGTCTGCCAACGGCCGTTCTCTCCGTTGTCCTGGCCTTAATTGTGTCCCGCCCTGTTGGTATCTACCTGCAAGCCAAATACACCACAGATGGCGACCTGGGTGATTTGCAAGTGACCAGTATCCGCAAAATCAACCCGTCACCCATCACCCGTCTCTTCCAACTGCTGCTTACCGGCAACAAAAAACTGCCAACAGCCGCCTACGAAATCCGGACAGTTGGTTAAAAATCAACATGACTTTACAGGTAGGTTCCCTGAGCCTGTCGAAGGGAACCGGTCTTCGACAAGCTCAGACCTCGATTGCACTGTACAGTTACAAATAAACAAGTAACCATGTTCTACATTTTTCACGGCGATGACAGCCATTCCCAAAAAGAATACCTGGCTAAACTAACGGCCAAATTTGGCGATCCTGGCATGTTGGATTTAAACACGACACGCTTTGAAGGGTATGTTTCCTTGCGCGACCTCAGTCAGGCTTGTGACGCCATGCCATTTTTAGCGCCAGTACGCCTTGTCATCGTCGAGGGGCTGCTTTCCCATGCCAAAGTAGACAAAGTGTATGAAAAATCTCTAGCTGACTACTTGCCCCACATGCCTACTTCGGCAAGACTCGTCTTTTTGGAAGACAAACCCCTTTCTGCAAAAAATGCCCTCATCAAGCTGGCCGAAAAAACTGAGAATGGTTATGTCAAGCAGTTTTCGCAGCCAGAGGGACGTGACCTGGAAAAATGGATTCAAAAACGGGCCGCCGAAAAAGGGGGTACCATTTCCTTTCAAGCTGTGCATCTACTGGCGATCAACATTGGCAGCAATCTGGCTATGCAAGACAATGAGCTAGAGAAACTGATCCTCTACAAAGGAAACGCCGAAATCATGCCTGCTGATGTGGAACTATTATCACCCTATCTGGCAGAAGCGAGCATTTTTGACCTGGTTGATGCCCTCGGCAATCGAAACGAGAAAAAAGCGGCGCTGCTGCTGCAAAAAAAATTCGCTGAAGGCACAGACCCTTTTTACTTATTCTCTATGTTTATTCGCCAATTCAGGCTGCTTATTCAAGTGAAAGAAGCAGCCCAGGACGGCAGCCGACCTCCTGCAATCAGCCAACAGCTTAAAATGCATAGTTTTGTTGCCGGAAAACTATATCAGCAGAGTCAACAGTTTTCTTTGCCTCAACTTGAACAAATTTACTGCCATCTGCTTAACGTCGATGTGCAGGTTAAAACTGGCCGCAACGACTTGACGACCGCCTTAAATCTCCTGGTTGCCGTTTTGACTAGCCCAAACTAAAAGTTTACCAATAACTATTACTAGTACCTCTTTCCTATGCATCCTTCACTGTTTCTTCACGAAAAAGCCCTGCGAAAAACGATGATTTCTGTTAAAAATTAATGGACAATTATCGGAAAGCAGGGTACCGTAAGAAGTGAGGGAAAGAAATGCAATTAGCACAAACACCTGAAGGAAAAAAAGTAACCGCCACCGCCGATGCCCCCAAAGAAGCCATATGCCCCCACTGCGGCGGGAAACTTACTTTACGCAGTCGTAAAGCCATGAACACCTGCGAAGCCTCTTATTTTTGGCGACATTGTTCTAACCAAAATCGCCACTGCTCCGCCAGACATCGCCCCGTAGCCTGATCGCTCATTGCCAGACAGGTATTCTCAATTAATTGTTGCTGTGTGATTGGTTCGGTCTGTTCTCACTGTAATTGGATCTATTCAATCTGTGCAAGACATGCTAGTCTCTGTAGACCAATTTTGGTTTGAGAGACTTATGATGCGCATCCCATTAAATCGGGCGGATGAACGGCCGTTATACACCCAAATTTATCACTTCCTACGCCAGCAAATCGAGACAGAAGCGCTGCCGGTAGGGTCGCGGCTGCCCGCCAGCCGTGAGTTGGCGGCAGACTTGGGCGTGAGCCGGGTGACGGTGATCAATGCCATTGCCGAACTGGAAGCAGAAGGTTTTGTGACCAGTGTGCAAGGCAGTGGCGCTTATGTGGCAGAGTGGCAGTCGTTGGTTGAACCGCTGGTGGGGGAAACGGCTCTTTCGGCTATGCACAGTGCAAGCA
>JACSSI010000845.1 GCA_014879345.1 Anaerolineae bacterium
TACGTCTTTCTCCTGACCATCTTGTCCATGTTTTTATCCTTGCTGCCTATGATTGGCATCTCCTTAATCGCCTGGCCCATTGGCATCATTCTCATTTTGAACGGGCAAATCTGGCAGGGAATCTTCATCATCGCCGCCTTTTTACTGGTTGTCGCCAACCTGGATACACTCCTGCGCCCCAAGCTAGTACCCAAAGATGCTTATCTCAATCCAGCCCTGGTCATGTTGAGTGTGTTTGGCGGACTGAGTTTGATGGGCTTCATCGGTCTCATTTATGGCCCCGTTATCATGATTTTGTTGGTGACAAGCATTGAGATTTACGCCAAATACATTATGCGATCCGATCTGCAACCGTTCCTCACCGAAGATGGCTCACTCGACATGGAAAAGCTGGGCTTGCGCCGCACCGATGACGGCGAGCAACCCACCGGCATCATGGCCTCGCTGCAACGAGCCGTAAATCTGGTAACAACCCGCAGCAGCAAAGTAGCATGAATACCAAAACAGGTTACACGATAATTCAAAAGCAACGGGCAGTTATTCAACTTCTCTGAAAAATTGAACTTCTAAAAGTGGAACGTCGTTGTTATGAGCAACGACGTTCCACTTTATTATTTGCCAACGCTTACGAATTGTTTGTTTTTCCGCCTCCCCTCGCTACAATCGGTTCATGCAAAAGCCTTTACAGAGCAAAACCGAAACGGCCGTTCCATCCCCCAATCTCTACGACTACACCTACCCGGAACTCACCCAGTTGCTCGCCAACTGGGGCTACTCCAGCTACCATGTCGACAAACTGTGGCAAGCGCTCTACCAAAGCCAAGTCCAATCACTATCCGAAATTAATGTGCGGGATGACTTGAGACAGAAGTTAGAGTCGGCGGTAAAAATTGGGGTATTGGGGACAGAAACGGCCGTTGCCAGCAATGACGGTCTCACCCACAAATTCCTCCTCAAACTAGCCGATGGCGAAACCATCGAAACCGTACTCATGGGCTTCACCGGGCGCGATGGCATCCCCCGCGCCACCGCCTGCATTAGCACCCAGGTTGGCTGTGCCATGGGCTGCGTCTTCTGTGCGACTGGTCAGATGGGATTCACGCGGCATCTAAGCCCCGGCGAAATCGTAGCGCAAGCCCTCTACGTCAACCAAATCTTACAGCAATCCGGCGACCGCTTGCGCAACATCGTGCTCATGGGCATGGGCGAACCGCTGCACAACTACGACGCCACCATGGCCGCCATCGACATCCTCACCGACCACAAAGGGCTGGCACTCGCGCCCCGGCACATTACCCTTAGCACCGTCGGCGTCGTGCCGGGCATCTTGCGCCTGGCCGATGAAGAAACGCGCCCCGTGCGCCTCGCCGTCAGCTTGCACGGCGCAACGGATGCGGAACGGCAGGCGCTTGTGCCACCCGCCCGCCGTTGGCCGCTGGCAGAACTAATGGCCGCCTGCCGCACCTACATCGCCAAACGGGGTCGCCGCATCTTCTTTGAGTGGACGCTCATCGAAGGCAAAAACGACACGTCAGAACAAGCCCACGCCCTCGGCGCTCTCCTGCAAGGTATGGACGCCCACGTCAATCTCATCCCGCTCAACCCCACCCTCGGCTACAATGGCTTGCCCACCCGCACCGATTCTGT
Organism: Anaerolineae bacterium; assembly: GCA_014879345.1. GTDB lineage: Bacteria > Chloroflexota > Anaerolineae > Promineifilales > Promineifilaceae. The sequence goes on from JACSSI010000845.1 coordinate 1,648, forward strand.
ACAAGCGTTCCAAGCTATCCTCGCCACCTACAATCTGCCCAGCACCATGCGCCAGCGGCGCGGCATCGACATCGCCGCTGGCTGTGGTCAGCTAAAAAGCATTGTCATCACCTGATAGGTAGCGACGGCTGAGCCTGAGGTTGGTGAGCTTAGTCGAACCATCGAAGCCAAAGCGATGCGAGCCACCCGCCTTCGGCAAGCTCAGGCTACGACGGCCTGAGTTACACCCATTCAAGAAGTTCAACTTCTCGGAGAAATTAAACTTCTTGAATGGCTTTTTACAATCACCTAACCTGGATAAACCAGAACCAAAAATTTATGGCATCGAATTAGCGCCAATTCGCGTTAATTTGATGCAAAATTCTTGTTTTTTGTACAAGCAGTTCATTCATAAGGTACTAATATCGATCCGCATGAGTGGCATACCAGCGATCACGTAAGGTTTGATTCGTGCTGTTCGGTACCCCTTCGCGGCCGTCAATACCCCGCTTCACCGCTTCCACCCCGCGCCGCAGCGTTTCCTTCACCACTTCTATCGGCGTGAGAGGAATTGGCTGGGGTACATAATCCAGTCCAGTTTCCAGGGCTTTGGCCGTATCGGCCGGGTCTGGAGATTCCAGATTCTCCTTGATACTTTGAATATCATCCCGGAATTTCTCAACCTTCTCCAACTTGTTGTACCCATTCTTAAGCTGCTTCAATGGTTTCGGCAGCATCCAGTCCGGCACTTTTTTCAGCACATCCAACCCTTTCTCGCGCAGTTTTTCATCCCACGTCTTATTGGGATTGCAGGGCGAGGGCGCACCATCCTCTTTTGTGCCGCTGGGATCGATATAATTTACCGGATCACTGCCCACATAGGCGTAAAGATTGGTGCTGTTGCCGGCAAAACCAACGGG
>JACSSI010000846.1 GCA_014879345.1 Anaerolineae bacterium
GTTGGTGAGCGGCAAATGCCGTCAGTGTGGCGCCTGTGCCACACCCCACATCCAGCAAGCGAGCCGTTTGCCCCAGGCGGGTTCGCAAAAATGACAAAATTACCAATGGCAGTTGCTGGTATCCAGGAAAGATGTTCGTCATCATCTTGTCATATTTGGCAGCATCTTCAAAACGCTTTTGAATGTCAGTATTCACAACATATCTCCTGTGTCGTAATTACCAAGTAGACCTGTCAGGTTTACTCGAGAGATAGCTATCTTATCAGGCTAAACCTGACAGGTCTTTCTCGAGAGACTTCGTAGTTATTCTGTGTCACCATTTGCAAAATTGGGGTACGGTTTATTCCTGGTGGTTGTTAGTAATGGATGTTATCTCCGGCAAGGTAGCATCGGTGATGGCCTGCTGGGTGGTGTTGGTATAACCGCCAGCCACTTTTCACCCATCGTCAGGGCGTTAACAGTTTCCACTGCCCCTCGGATATGACTTGAACGGTGCCGTTGACCACTTTGATGGCGGTTTGATCATCAATGGCGTATGCTGGCCCCGCGATGTCAGCCGCCCACCGCTCCGCGTTGGCCAGGGTATTCCCCGGCATCATCTCGTGGTTCAGGTGCGGGAAGATCGAGAAGTCGACGACTCCCAGGGTTCGGTCGTCCGGCGCGGACTGCCATTCTACGAAGTAAGCGCCGATGCGGGGGGTCATGACCATGCTGCCGGCGCTCACGCCCACCCAAACGGTCTCGGACAGGGACGGCAGGAGGTCAGCCAACCCGGACTGCTGCATCCAGTGGTAGAGGTATGTCGCGTCGCCGCCGTCTACGAGCAGGACATCGGCCTCCCGCACCCAGGGAATCCAGCGTTCCTCGCCGACGGTGGGCAGTGCGGTGAGTTCGAGAAGCCCTACCGACTTCCAGCCCAGGCTGCTCATGTGCCAGGGGGGACTGCCGACGATGAAGCCCCGCGCCGAGGTTGGCCCGCACATGGGGTGACCCCACTGCGCCGTCGGGATGCAGAGGGCGGTGGCTTCGGCGATTGGTTTGCCCAGCAGCTCTATGAGCGTGTCGTGGATGCTGGGGTTTGTGATGCCTCCAGACGTAAGTAGAAATTTCATATTGGTTCTCCTTGCTGATTGAATGGGAATAGGCTTGTGTTTCTGATGATATGTGTGTGTAGTATAAATGGTGTATTGGGTTAGCACAATTGGCAACGGCCGTTACCTATCATTTCAAAACCAGCCGCCCGGAGCAAGCTATGGACTGGGGCAAGGGGGATAGTCATGGCGTTGGGCCGGCCAGCTTGTCGTGTGCCAATCCAGGTATTCTAGCAGATGGGCGGCCCAGTAGGCTTCGTCATGGCCGCCGGGATTGATGGTGGTTTGATGGGGGATGTTTGCCTGGGTTAAGAGCGCATCCAGTTCAGTCTGACCGCGCCACAGAAAATCGTCTTCTCCCCAATCTAACCAGATACGCATCTGGCTTAAATCGGCGTCGGCGTAGGCAGCCAACGGATTGTACGGTGCGGGATCGGTTTTCAGGCGGAGAGAACTGCTGTGTCCGGCAGCGGCGGTGAATAAATCCGGGTGACGGAAGGCGATCATCAAAGCCCAATAGCCGCCGCGAGAAATGCCGCCAATGCTGCGCCCGGCGGGATTTGCCCAGGCACAGTAACTGTTTTCTACAAACGGGATCAATTCATCGACGATGACGGCTTCCAGGCTGTACGGGCCGCCGGAAAGGTTGTTGCCCAGTGGGTTGGCTGCGGGCATGATGGCGATGAAAGGGGGATAACGGCCGTTTCCAATCCCCTCATCTGCATACCAGGCCAGCCCCAAATTCAACCATTGATCATCAGCTTGAATGGAACCGGGCAGCAAATAAAGCACGGGATAGGAACGGCCGTCTTGTCCATAACAGGGCGGCAAATAGGCATGGTAACTGCGCCAGGGCCCGGCTACCTGGCTGGGAAACTGGCTGCGAAAGAAAAGGCCATCCCCTGCGCAAGGTATGGAACGGGGTGGTTCATCCAGGAAAGGCGCTGTCACCGTTAAGGGGAAAGTGGGTTGGATACGGGGTGTGGCTGAGGGAACGGGGGTGGGTGACAACGTGATGGTGGGGGGAACGGCCGTTTGAGTGCTGGTAGGCGGTGGCGTGAAGACAAACGGCGAAGGTAACGTCGCGTGCGGCGTTTGGGCAGCCGTGGGCGAGAGCGGCGAGGGCAACGAGGTCGGCAGAGAAACAGCTTTCCCCTCTCCCTGGCAGCTTGAAAGCCATAAAACAGCCCCTATCAGAACAAGTACCCACTGTTTCAAGCGAAAGCGCCTTCGTAAATAAACCGCAGAGAACAGGGAGAAAAAGCCGCAAGCATTGTCCGGCACAATCCTCTGCCTATTGCGTTAATAAAAATGGCTGTAAATGACTTAAATAATCAGGCATCAATTTCATGAATATTTCCACAGCTATAACTAGAAATTTCGGCTCTTTAGGATCTGCTGGGGTTCGCGTCATTCTGAACGCAGTGAAGAATCCCGTACCTCTGGGATGC
>JACSSI010000847.1 GCA_014879345.1 Anaerolineae bacterium
AAATATTACTTCCCGTTTTTTAGATTGGACCAATCTTAAAGATTGGTCCAATCTGCGCCACATAATTTTTAGATAATCACTAAGCATAAAAAGGAGAAACTAAACCATGATCGAGTTAGAACAAATACCAGATTCCAATATCATCATCTTGACTGCCCAAGGCAAAATCACCGGCGATGATTATGAGAACATCTTTGTGCCTGCCCTTAAAGAAATGCGCAAACAGTATGACAAGCTGCGCCTTCTTTATATTCTTGGCTCAGAGTACGACGGCTATGAAGCGGAGGCGATGTGGGACGATACCAAAGTTGGCATGAAAGATTTCACGCACTTTGAAAAGCTGGGGGTGGTGACGAATAAAAAATGGATTCGCGGTTCTATCAAGGCGTTTGGCTTCCTCATTCCAGGGGAAGTGAAGTTGTTTAGCATAGAGCAGTTGGATGAAGCCAACAGTTGGATTCGGGCAGATTAGTCGCTGCTTGGTATGCATGTGGGGGAAACGGCCGTTTCCCCCACATGCACCTGATATTCCCCCGCTTTCAGGGCTGGCTCTGATTCTGTTCCCAAAGCCGGTCCTGAAAACGAATTCTGTCAGCCATCGTCAATGATGGCACGGGCTGGGAACTGTTAACGACCGTTTCTTCCCTCAAATATACATCCCGTTTGTCCTGAAACTGAATTTTGTCAGCCATCGTCATCCCCGTTGTATAGGAAGCCGACACCTCTTTGTTTTCCATCATGTCTGCGTCTGGGGTACAGCTTGTCAACAGCCATAGTGCAACAAATATGCCAACCAGCGCCGGAATCACGATACGCAAGGGCAGAGGAAACTGTGAACGGCCGTTTCCCTGTTTTGCCTGTTTTGCCTGACGATGTGCATCTGCTTCTTGCAAGCGTGCCTGTACTCGTTCATTTGCCTGATGTTTTTGCCATTCGTAATTGCTGTTCATGTTTCGCTCCTTATGTTTGTGGGTTTGTGCCCCTTGTTTAATCCATACCCCCCACTATCCACGCCAGCCATTGACAAACCGTCACCAAACCGTTAACAAAAAACGCAAAACCGTTAACAAAAAACATCAAGTGCAAAATCTATGTTATGATGTGCAAATCCCAACAATTGAAGGCAATGGAGAAAGCGATGAATCGGCTCACACTTTTGTTTTTCGGCCCATGTCAGGCCATTATTGATGGGGAGCCGGTAACGGGTTTTCGCACACAAAAGGTGCAGGCACTGCTGGCTTGTTTGGCAGCCGAGCCGCACACAGCCCATCGCCGCGAACGGTTGATGACACTGCTTTGGCCGGGCATGCCTGAACCTTCTGCCCGCGCCAATTTACGTCAGATATTGTTCCATCTGCGTCAGGCTATTCCCGATTTTGATCACGACGGCACGCTCGTCCCCTTGCTCATCGCCAACCGCCACACCATCCAGCTAAACCCAGAAGCCGATATTACAATTGACACGACCCAGTTTGAGGCGCTGTTAACCGAGGTGCAGCGCCACCAACATGTTGAGTTACTTACCTGCGATACCTGCTACCAAACCTTGCAAACGGCCGTTTCCCTTTATCGTGGTCATTTTTTGGCCGACTTTTACCTGGACGACAGCAACGACTTCGAGGAATGGGCAGAAATCACCCGCCAGCAGTTCCGGCATAAAATGCTCGACGCCCTGGATATCCTGACCACTATCGCCACCCGTCGCGCCGCTTACGCCGAAGCCCGCACCTACGCCGAACAACAGCTTGCCATTGACGATCTGCATGAATCCGCCTACCAGCAGCTTATGGAAATCCTGGCGCTTAGTGGGCAACGGGTCGCCGCCCTTTCTCTTTACGAATCTTGCCGCAGATTGCTGGCCGAAGAAATGGGCATGGCGCCTACAGCCCAGACAACCGCCCTATACGAGAAAATTCAGGCGGGCGAACTGCACTTTGACCACTTGCCCACGCCTGATATACGAGGGTATGAACTGAAAGAGGAAATTGGGTCTGGCGCTTATGGCGTCATTCACCGCGCCGTGCAGCCTGCCATTGGCCGCGAAGTAGCCGTAAAAATAATCCGCCACCGCTACGCCAACGACCCCGCCTTCATCCGCCGCTTTGAATGCGAAGCGCAAACCATCGCCCGGCTGGAGCATCCACACATCGTCCCTTTGTACGATTATTGGCGCGAATCGGGCGGCGCTTATCTGGTTATGCGGCTGCTGCGCGGGGGCAGTCTGCTCACAAAACTGCAAAGCGGTTCCTGGTCAGCCGCAAAGACGCACCAGTTTCTCGATCAGATTGCCCCTGCCCTGTTTACGGCGCATCAACAGGGCATCATTCACCGCGACATCAAACCTGCCAATTTCCTTTTTGATGAGGCTGGCAATGCTTATCTCTCTGATTTTGGCATTGCCAAAGATTTAAACCAGGCGCGACAGTTAACGGCCGTTGGCGACATTGTAGGAACCCTGGACTACATCTCTCCCGAGCAGCTTCAAGAGGGCGAAATCACCCCCCAATCGGATATTTACAGCCTGGGTGCGGTTCTATAC
>JACSSI010000043.1 GCA_014879345.1 Anaerolineae bacterium
TCTCCTTTTGGGGGAGGGTTAGGGTGGGGGTAAATGGTAGTGATGCGTTACCGAATTAAATTTTTAACAGTCATAAGTCCGCACTACACGCTTAAGTGGCTAATAATATTCGCCTCGGTACATCAGTTGACGTACCTTGGCTTCCTCGATGCGATCTTCTTGTTCATCTGCATCGGCTTCATCATCTTTATTGCGTTTTTTCTTCTTATTTTGTGAAGCAAAATCACGGGCGGCAGCTTCAGCATCTGCTTTCTTCGGCGCAATTTCACGCCAATAGCTGATTGGCTTGCTCAAACGTTCTTTGTCGTGGATATGCGCCGTGGTGCGATTGTAGCTTGCTAACTCGTAATCATGATCCATCTTGATGGCATCAAACGGGCAAAACTCCGCACACATGCCACAATTCATGCAAATATCAATATCAATGTAGAACTGTTCTGGCTCCGGCTTAGGACGGCCGTTTGGCTGTTTGCCTCGTTGAATCCAAATACATTGTGGCGGGCACACTTTGGCACAAATACCACAAGAAGTACACCAATCATGTCCCCATTTTTGGCCGGGAGGTGGCTCATCCGTCACCAAAAACGGCACAAAACGGAACCGTTCTGGCACAGACAGTTTTTCCTCAGGGTAGAAAACGGTAACAACGCCCTTCCCCTTCAGACTTTGCCGGACTTCCATTGCTTCATCATTGTAATAACGGCCGCCGCGACCCATCCAGTAAATGTCATCCAGATAACTGTCGACAAAATGCTTCATGGTCACGCCCAGCCCTTTTAGTAATCCAACTCCGTACATACGATCTCCTAGTAATCGTTTGTAATCAGGTTCGTAGCACCATCGCTACAAACCGACAAACCTTTTACCGGTCAACTTCTCCAAGAACAATGTCAATACTACCCAAAATGGCAACCACATCGGCAATTTTGTGACCAATGCACATCTTGCCAAGTGCCGTCAAGTTAATGAATGATGTAGCACGTACATGATATCGTTCTGGATTAGAACTGCGTCGTTTGGTCGTCACATAATAACCCAATTCACCTTTCGGGTTTTCAACGCGGCCATACGCTTCACCCGGTCTGGGCATACGAATGGCATATTGCGGCTTGCCACTAATAATCGGTGCCCCTTTTGTGGCTTCTAGATGAGGCAATACCTGTTTGATGATGCGAATACTTTGCTTCATCTCTTCAATGCGTACCCGATAACGGTCATAAATATCGCCGTTATAGAAAACGGGTACATCAAAGTCTAACTGGTCATAATAAGAATAAGGTTCAGCGCGGCGCACATCATAGTTAACACCGCTGGCTCGCAATATAGGACCAGCCATACTATAGGCAATGGCGTCCTGACGAGAGAGGAAGCCCACACCAATACTACGAGCCCGCACGATTTCATTATAGGTCATCAACCGGTCTGCCTGGTCTAAAGCGGCTGGCAGTCGTTCATTAACTAGTTCATTCAGGAAAGCCATGGTTGGCTGACCACGCACGTCATCGGGCAGGTCATAGGCTACACCGCCAAAACGCATGTAATTGCACATCATACGAGCGCCAGAAAGCGTCTCGAAGAAGTCAAGAATTAGCTCACGTTCGATGTAGAAGTAGAGCATAGGCGTCTGCAAAGCACCCAAGTCGTTCAATAAAAAGCCAAGTGCCCACAGATGGTTGCAAATACGGGTAAGCTCTACAGTTAAGATGCGAATCCACTCAGCCCGCTCTGGAACATCCAAGTCCATCAAGTCTTCAATGGCGAGGACGTAACCATGATTGTTTCCCATCGAGCTAAGATAATCGAGGCGGTCGGTGTAGGGGATGTTGCCTAAGAAAGTATTGCGTTCACCGATTTTTTCATGATTACGGTGTAAATAGCCCATCACCGGCTTCAGGTCGAGAATCGTTTCACCATCGAGGGTGACAACCATACGAAATACGCCATGTGTTGAGGGATGCTGCGGGCCGATGTTGACGGTCAGCTTATCCGTTTTCATATGGGTGGCCCGATCTACGGTATGGCCGTCATTCCCTTTCAAGATGCTATACATATCGGTTTCGACATCGTATTCTTCGCCGGTGGGAACCCAACCTGCGGGATATTGTACATTTTTGCCATAAGGGTTGTTTTCTTCGGCGCGATGCACAGCATTACCTTCAGGCCAACGACTGCCAAATGGCTTTTGAGCATCTTCGTAAAAAGGTTCTTGCCAATCTTTACGCAAAGGATGTCCGTTAAACCCATCCCAGGTCAGAATGCGGCGCAAATCGGGATGCCCTTCAAAGTGGATGCCGTACATATCAAAGGCTTCGCGTTCCTGAAAATCGGCGCCAGGCCATATGGGCATCAAGGAGGGAATAACTGGATTGTCGCGGTCTACTTGTACATGAAGGGTGACGGAGCCGCCCCCTTTTTCAATACTGTAGGTGTGATAGACGGCTTCTAGCTTGCCATCTTCTATCTGATCGACGCCAGTTAAGCTGGAAAGATAATCGAATCCAAGCTCGTCTTTGAGGGTACGGGCAACGGCTGGCAATTGGCTGGCATTGACCATGAGGCCGTTGTAGCCTTCGCGGGGGTCGTCGGTGACAGCTTCGGGGAATTTTTCTTTTAAGCGATCAATGGCGTCCACAACGGGATCTGCCACAATTGCTGGGGAATCTCCGGCTGGAGAGGCTTCTAATGTTGCTTCCATGGGGTTTCCTTCGTTCAGTTTAGCTTGCTGCTTCTGGCTCGGTAACGGCCGTTTCCACTTCTGCCAATTGCGCGGCTTTCTTAGCTTCTGCTTTGATGATGTCAATTTGGCGTACATCAACCAAATCAGGGCCAAGCACGGGAATCTCTACCATCCCGGCCGTCGGATCATCTTTGCGATACCAGGGTACAGTGGCAAGCGATTGTTGATCAATTTTTTCTTGCAAAGCAATCAGACCATTAATTAAAGCTTGTGGAGTTGGCGGGCAACCTGGCACATACACATCAACAGGCAAAAACTTGTCGATGCCATCCACCACGGTGTAGCCTTCTTTGAACGGGCCACCACCGGAAGCACAGGCTCCCATCGCCATTACGTAGCGCGGTTCTGGCATTTGATTGTAAAGGCGCACGATGGTCGGTACCATTTTCTTAGTAACCGTGCCAGAGACAATCATCAGGTCAGATTGACGGGGCGTGGCACGGAAAACTTCCATACCAAACCGAGCCAAATCATATCGACTAGATGCAGTACAGATCATTTCAATTGCACAACATGCCAAACCAAATACCATCGGCCAAACCGAGTTTTTACGTGCCCAGTTATAGGCAGGATCCAACAGTTTAGCGATGTTAGTTATCCATACATTATTTTGTAGTTCTTCGGGGACGGCTACATCAGCAGATGCACCGGTCGCTGGGGTGGTCATAAATTAACTGCCTCCTCGTACCATACGATTTGGATATCCATCAGAATTCGTTCAGTGGCTAGAGCGGGGTCGTCGCTAAATCCAGGTAGCTTTTCAATCATGTCTGCCATTTCATTGAGGCCAACATCCTCTGGAGATTTCTCAGGATATTGATCAATTAAAGCCATGGCGATTGCATATGTCGCATCCCAAAACAGTTCCGCGGCGCTACCCATTAACGACTTCTCCTATCTGAAAAGTGTCTAATAAGTATAATCCATTGTGAAATTTGGGGCGAAAAATTATTTATGAGATTTTTCACAATTAGTGTATCTTTCCCCCTACCGATTGTCAAAAATTGTAGCATCTGGCTAACTCCAAGGACATACCCTCAATCCACATAAGATTTTACCATCCAAGCTGCCAGATGAATTTTGAAAATGTCTGATCAATGAAAGTAGGTAATTTTTGTCAGCTACCTCGTCCAAATAATGTTCAACTCATTGCAAGAAACTGCGGTACTTTCCCAATTTTTATCCACTTTTTTTGGGCAAACATTTGCTGTGCATCAAATACCTATTAGGGTATAGTTTTCAATGATAGAATTGTCTCATTTGGTGATAATCCACTTTCGTTTTTAAACTGATCACACCTTTATACACGAGTACCATTGCAGATTTTTTCTTTCCCATGTTATAATGCGCAATTGGTTGATATATCAACTAACTTCATTTCTAAGAACAAATTATAATCTACCCCTGATAACCATCAGGCAATGATAATTATCATATCCTGAAATAATAGTGAGGATTTCTCTATGAGTTTCTTTGATAAAAAATTCCCCGACAAAATCGATCGTCTGCCTGAACTAGCTTATAACCTCTGGTGGAGCTGGACACCTGAAGCACGCAATCTTTTCAAACGGTTAGACACTCCCATGTGGCGTCAGACACAACACAACCCAGTGCAAATGCTGCAAGAACTGACAGAAGAGCAATTAGAAGTAGCTAGCAAGAATGCAGCCTTCGTGCGCCATTACGAAAAAGTCATGCTGCTCTTTGACCAAAAAGTTAAAAGCAACAATGCCTGGTTTCCTAACACTTACCCAGACCTGCAAAACCAGGTCATCGCCTATTTCTCATTTGAGTTTGGGCTGCATAGTTCCTTACCCATTTACTCCGGTGGTTTAGGCATTCTTTCCGGTGATCATGCCAAAGAAGCCAGTGACCTGGGACTGCCCTTTGTTGGTGTAGGCTTCATGTATCCACAAGGGTACTTCCGGCAGCGTATTCCATCCCATGGGTGGCAAGAAGCTGTTTACCAACAAATCAATATCAATCAAACACCCATCGCCCCTGTTTATTTAGAAGAAAACAAGGAGCTTCATGTAAGCGTTTATCTTGGAGATCGTAATGTTTACGCTCGTGTCTGGCACGTTCATGTGGGGCGCATTTCTTTGTACCTGCTTGACACTGATGTTGACGAAAACGATCCGTGGGACAGAGAACTCTCTGCACGCCTCTACTCTGGCGATAGTGAAATGCGAATTCGCCAGGAAATTATGCTCGGCATTGGTGGTGTGCGCGCCCTCCGTGCGCTAGGTTTCAAACCAAGTGTTTGGCATATGAATGAAGGTCATTCTGCTTTCTTGCTGCTCGAACTTATCCGTGACAAGGTGCGGGAAGGCTTGAGCTATGAAGACGCCAAGGCGTATGTGACTAAACATTCTGTTTTCACCACGCATACCCCTGTGCCTGCTGGGCATGATGCGTTTGCTTTCGATGTTGTTTCTCGTTATTTCAATGGCTTCTGGGACGATCTGGGTCTGACGCATGATGAATTCATGGCACTAGGTGAACATCAAGAAACCTGGGGGCAGGCCTTTAATATGACAATTTTGGCATTGAAATTAGCAGGTCGGTCTAATGCCGTCAGCCAGCTACATGGCAAGGTTTCTCGTGAAATGTGGCAAAAGGTATGGCCTGAAAAAGCAGTTGATGATGTGCCTATCGTGGGCATAACCAATGGGGTTCACCTCCCCACCTGGATGAGCAGTGAGATAAGCGATCTCTATGCGAAGTACCTTGGCCCAAATTGGGTTGAGCACCAGGATGATCCAGCTATTTGGCAGCGATTGGGTGATATGCCAGACCAAGAATTATGGAATATGCATCTGCTGCTTAAGCGAAAACTGATGAATTTCCTGCGTGCCCGCGCTCGTCGGCGCTGGGTGGCGGGTGTTAACGATGCCACGCAGGTGATGACTGGCGGTACGCTGCTCGATCCCGATGCGCTTACCATTGGTTTTGCCCGACGTTTTGCTACGTATAAGCGCGCTGATTTAATCTTCCGTGATTTAAACCGCCTTGAAACAATGCTTTTGGATGTGCATCGCCCCGTACAACTGGTGTTTGCGGGTAAAGCACACCCGGCTGATGACCCAGGTAAGGGTTTGATTCAACGTATTTACAATTTTGCCAAGAGTAATGAGTTAGGTGGTCGTGTGGCTTTCGTGGAAGATTATGATATGCATATGGCTCGTTATCTCACGCAAGGGGTTGATATCTGGTTGAATACACCGCGACGACCTCGGGAGGCGAGTGGTACGAGCGGCATGAAAGCGGCCGTTAATGGGGTGCCTAACCTGAGTATTCTCGATGGCTGGTGGGTGGAAGGTTACAATGGCGCGAATGGTTGGGCGATTGGTAAAAATGTCGACTACGATGATCATGAATATCAAGATAATGAAGATGCCAATTCTATCTACAAGCTGTTGGAGGAAGAGATTGTTCCTTTATATTACACGCGAGATGGTGACAATATTCCACGCGGCTGGGTAGAGGTTATGCGAGAATCTATTCGCTCTAATGCCCCTGAATTTGGTATGGCGCGTATGATTAAGCAATATACGAATGAGTTGTATATTCCAGCTATGAATGGCGATATCTAGTTAGAGTCGTTTGCGATTTTTGGAGGGATGAGGTTGAATTGTTTAATCTCATCCCTTTTTTTTATTTTACTATGGTTCGTTGGCTAAAAAGGTTATTGGTTGTAGTTTTCCTGGCTGTCTGGCTGGTGGTGATGCTTTTTCCCTGCATGGCGTTTAGGTTGGCTATGCAGACAGAAGTGCAGGTTGGCAGTAATGTGCGTGTTTTTTTGGTGTCAGAGAAGTCGGCAGAAGGAGTTGGTGTGGAATGGAAACGGCCGTTTTCTTCAACCGATCAGCAATGTGTGCAAACGGCCGTTACTTATTTTATGTGGGTAGGCGAAGGAGAAAATGTCACCTTCTGCCAATGTGCTGACACCAGCACCGGGGAACAGTTTCCAAGTACACTGGGCATCTGTCAATAGAGGAGAAACACCATGAGCAACGTTGCCTTAAAATGGACTGGTGAAGATAGTCAACTATTCATGGGGCGGGATTCTTTTGGTCATGTCATTATGGCTGGTTCCTGGCCTCAAGACAGCAATGATGAATGGCAAGAGTGGAAAGCCATTAAACCTTCAGATTTATTGCTGCTAAGTCTCGCTTCCTGCTCTGCCTATGATGTGGTGATGATTTTAAAACGGCAGCGTCAGCCACTTGCCAATCTCTACATCAGCGTCAATGGAAATCAAGCATCTGAACCACCCTACCAATTTACTGACATACATTTGCACTACACAATCGAGGGTGATGGGCTAGACTCAGATAAAGTGGAACGCGCCATTACGCTATCAGAAGAAAAATATTGCTCTGTCGCAGCGACCATCCGTGGTGTTGCCACCTTGACACATAGTTTTGAGATAAAATAAAAGTGGCATAAACATACAGGTCATATCTGCATAGTCACAAGTTATATCCCTGTGCTATCATGCTGAATCATGTAACTCTGTATTCATTTACATTTCGCTCAGGGAATGTGATACAATCACGCTAAATTTACGGTGCTAAGTTATGACACAACAAACATCGCCTATTACACCCTATCAAGAGCCTTTCAAGCAGAGTGAAGCCCAATTAAAGCGGGAAGCGGCACTCAAGCGATTTAATCGTCTTTACGTCTTGACGCCCATTATTTTGTTTTGCGTTATTTCGGTCATGATCATTGTAGCTATGATTGTCGCTGTTCTGGTCATGTCTTTTACAGATAATGTTAACCCAGCATTGCTTTCGTTTTTCTCGGGCCTGGCCGACATCACCATCATTATGTTTACCTTTCCCATGATTATTCTGATGGTTTCTGGACCACTGCTCCTCGGAGCCATGATCAATAATTCTCGTAAACGGCGGAAATTGGGTAAACCTGCGTTTGACCAGGGTGGCAGCTTCCAAGTTTTACTGTGGAAAATAGATAATCTCATCGAAAAAAGTCAAAATAAAACGAACGAAGTCGCCCCACAAATGGCAGATCAAGTTATTCGGTTCAATGAATCTATTGCTTACGTGGTCGCTTTCTTTAAACAATTAGCAAGTTACTTCAAACGGAGTTGATAAATGACACAATTAGAAACAGTCGAAGAAATTGAAGAAGGAATAAAATTAAGCTGGAAAGTTCAAATGTTGATTGGCGGGGCCATCATTGGGGCATTGTTGGGTACAGGTACATCTTTCCTGATGGCGCGTGCCTCTGAAGAAAAACGTGGTGGGCCGCCAGAGATACGCACAATGGAAGTATTGAAGATAGCCATCAGCTTGTTTGGCTTAATTCGAGGTATTGCTGCCTTAGGTGATGATTAATTCTCTTTTTTTTAACAGAATCTAAAAGCAACTTTTAATACAATTGTCGAAAATCAACATTGCCCAATCATGTGGCAACAAATCAACGATTTTTGGGGACAATTCATGACAACAATCATCGTAGTTGACGACGACTTAACCAATACCAGCCTCCTGCAAATGTTTCTGGAAATTGAAGGGTTTCAGGTGATGACCTGTAAAAATATTGAAGAAGCCAAAACGGCCGTTCATGATGGCGCAGATGGTTTTATTGTTGACTGTCATCTGGCAGGCGGTGTGAGTGGGTTGAGTTTATTGAGGGACATTCGGTCGGGAGAAACGGCCGTTGCCACCGACACCCCCGTCATCATGGCCTCAGGTGATCATCGTCTCGAAACAGAATCCCTGGAAAGCGGCGCAAATCGCTTTATGCTCAAACCTTACTCCCCTACAGACCTAGCTGGAGAATTATCAAAATTATTAGCAAAGAGAGAACATAGTGGCTAAACGCTCAAGCCGGAGAAATCAAAATCAAAGTAAACCATCACGCCAATGGCGACGCATGGATCTTCACCTGCATACACCCGCATCAAACGATTACCAACAACCGGGAATTTCATATCTTGACATCCTGCGCCAAGCAGAAATACGCGGCCTGGACCTCATCGCCTTCACCGACCACAACACAGTGGCTGGCTTCGCCGCCATGAAAGATGAGATCAAGCAGCTGCTCTGGTTAGAAGAACTCGACAGACTGCGTTCAGACGAAAAACGACGCCTGGATGAATATCGCCGACTGTTAAACAAAATCCTCGTCCTGCCTGGATTTGAATTCACAGCCACCTTTGGCTTCCACATCTTAGGTATCTTCCCCTCAGAAACGCCAATTAATTATCTAGAACATTTGCTATTAACCCTCAACATACCACCTGAAAAACTAAGTGAAGGTAGTTCAACTGTGGGTTCCACCAGCGACGTCTTGACAGCATACCGCGTCATCAACGACGCCGGTGGCCTCGTCATTGCCGCCCATGCCAACTCCAACAACGGCGTCGTCATGCGTGGACTAGACATTGGCGGACAAACACGCATCGCCTACACCCAAGACCCCAATCTTCACGTTTTAGAAGTAACAGACCTGGAAAAACGAGGGCGCTACACGACACGCCGCTTCTTCTCCGGTTCCAAGCCAGAATATCCACGTGCTATGCGCTGTATTCAAGGCTCAGATGCACATCGCCTCACCCGGGAAAACCCAAGCTCCTCTAAAAACCTGGGCATCGGCGACCGTATCACCGAAATATTTCTGGATGATCCTACCTTTGATTCATTAGCCAAAGTACTCAAAGGCAACGACCTATCATTAACACGCCCCTATCGCGGCCCTGCCAACCCCATCGATTTTGTGCAACTAGCGCGGGAAGAAGGGGAATCTATTGTTCAAGTATTTCATCCAACCCTGGCACAGCGTGGCGGCTACAAAGACCGCGTTTTGCGTGACATCTGTGCCATGGCTAACACCAATGGCGGCACCATTTACGTAGGTGTTTCTGACGACCCTGAGGAAGCACCAGTCGGTGTACGTGACCCCAAAACAACCATCAACCAACTATACACGGCCGTTTCCAGCCGCATCACCCCCGAACCAGACATTGAAGTCGATACACTGCCCTCAAAAAACATACAAGTCGTGCGCATTACCGTACAACCTGGCCAGGCAATCCCCTACGCCATTGATAATTACCAATTCTATGTGCGGGACGATGACGAAACCAACTTGGCCGTACGTGATGAGGTCGTGCGCCTTGTGCGCCGCAGCTTACAGCAAGAAGATGCCATTGAATTGATACCACCACCCGTCGTGCATCATCCACCTGTACCCAAACCTGCCAAATCGAATGACAGTAATTCACGCTCCAGTTCAATGAAAATCGAACCGCCCCGCACCGGCGTTGAAATCGTCGATAGTGAAAAGCGAAAAGGTGTCATGTACCATACCGTACGTGATTTACGAAATGGCAACCTCATCCAAAACGTCACCAAATCATCGGCACGTAAATTGTGGCATTATGCCATCTCACAAGCCGAAGAAGGTCAGCCCAACCTAAAACAGCTCAATTGGCAGAGCAACATGGCCGTCATCGGTCGTCGCGAAAAAGGGGATAACATTTGGTATGACTTGGCTTTGCGTGATAACGACACCATCCACTTCTACTACGGCGTCACTGATAGCGGCTTAAATGATGATTGGCTGGCATTAGTTGGTGAAAGCTAACCATTTGAAATTCCCGGAAGTTAGCTTTGAAGCCTGTTAATCGTGAAAATACTTCCGGGAATTTTTTGTAAATGAAAATCGGTGTTTTGACAATCAGTGATCGGGGTGCATCTGGTGAGTATGAAGACCTCAGCGGGCCTGTCATCACCAAAATCATCTCAGACAATCTGAATTGGCAGGTGAGCCACCAAGCCATCGTTCCAGATGACGTGACTATCATTGCAGAGTCGCTACGCCACTGGTGCGATCAGAATGTGCAGTTGATTTTGACGACTGGGGGTACTGGCTTCTCCCCTCGTGATGTTACCCCGGAAGCAACACGCCAGGTTATTGAACGGGAAGCACCAGGCATTGCTGAAGGATTACGGGCGGAGAGTTTAAAAATCACAAAACATGCTATGCTCTCCCGAGGTATTGCCGGCATACGTGGGCAAACGCTCATCATCAATCTCCCGGGAAGCCCTAAAGCGGTACGTGAAAACATGCAGGTGCTGCTCCCCATCCTCCCCCACGCTCTGGAACTCCTCAACAATGACGCGGGGAGTGAGCAAAGCCATCGAACAGTATAACAACACGATTACCGGTTTATTTTCTTAACTGGAGTCTGGCGAATTTCATTTTCACTTCTGCTAATGTAAAGCGATTTTCCAAATCGCTCTACACTGGTAATCGCAAAAAACGCCAATGTCCTAATCTTAAGTTCCATAAGTGGTTGCTACAAACCAGGGGTAATATTTTCATCTGTGTGTCAACAATCGTCAATGCAAAACCGTAACCAAAAAGTCGCAAATCTGCAATCCAACATGAGGTAAGTGATGGCTTTCAAATATGAAAAAGACGACCAAAACATTGTAACGCTGACGCTAGACATGCCCGGGCGATCAGCGAATGTGCTGAATGTAGAATTTGGTAAAGGTTTCAGTGAAGCGTTAGCTGCGTTGATGGCAGAAGATGAGTTGGCTGGCGTAATCATCACATCTGGCAAGAAAACATTTCTAGCTGGCGCTGATTTGGAGATGCTGGTTGCGGAGACGGATGCTCAGAATATTTTTGATTACACACAAGCATTAAAAGCTGGATTCCGTCAGGTGGAGACGTTGGGTAAACCGGTCGTTGCTGCCTTAAACGGGACTGCTTTAGGTGGGGGAATGGAATTGGCGCTGGCATGCCATTACCGCATCGCCATTGATGATTCCAAAAGCAAGTTTGGCTTTCCTGAGGTCACGCTGGGGTTGATTCCAGGTGGAGGTGGCATCGTGCGCTTTACGCGCATGGTTGGTTTGCAGGAAGCCTTCCAGTTCCTTTCGCAAGGCAAACAAGTGCCGCCACAAGCGGCTAAAGCAGCCGGATTGGTGGATGAGTTAGCCATTGATAACGTAGAAATGATGGCTAAAGCACGCGCCTGGATAGCTGCCAATCCAACTGCCAAACAGCCCTGGGATCAATCGAAGTTCAGAATGCCGGGCGGCGACCCTAGACAACCTCAAGTAGCCCAAATGCTGGCAATCGCGCCAGCTATTTTGCGCAAACAAACTTATGGCAATTACCCAGCAGCGGAAGCGATTATGAGTGCGGCTGTAGAAGGGGCTGTTGTTGACTTTGAAACCGCGCAGCGTATTGAATCGCGCTATTTTGCCCAAGCAGCTACCAGTCAAACAACAAAAAACATGATCAATGCCTTCTGGTTCCAGTTAAATGAAATCAATGCGGGCGGCAGTCGCCCACAAGGGGTGGCAAAACAAGAAACGCGGCGGGTTGGCGTTTTGGGCGCAGGCATGATGGGGCATGGCATCGCTTACGTGTCGGCATATGCAGGTGTGGATGTGGTGCTCAAAGATGTTGATCAGGAACGCGCGGTTGCAGGCAAGGCGGCCATCGAGAAGATTATTGACAAGCGTGTCTCACAAGGGCGTATGAGTCTGGCGCAGAAACAAGACATTCTTGCCCGCATTATGCCAACAGGTGATGCTTCTGATCTGGCAGGCTGCGATCTGGTAATTGAGGCGGTGTTTGAAGACCGGGGGTTAAAAGCACAGGTGACTCTGGAAGCGGAAGAGGTGATTGGGGAAACGGCCGTTTTTGCTTCCAATACCTCTACCTTGCCCATCACCAGCCTGGCGGAGCAATCTTCCCGTCCGGAAAATTTTGTGGGGCTGCATTTCTTTTCCCCGGTGCATAAAATGCGGCTGGTAGAAATCATCGTAGGCGCACAAACAAGCGATGAGACGCTGGCAAAAGCGTTTGATTATGTGCTGCAAATTCGCAAAACGCCCATTGTGGTCAACGACAGCCGAGGTTTCTACACGTCGCGCGTATTTGCCACTTACGTGCAAGAGGGGCAAGCGCTGTTGGGTGAAGGACAAAATCCACGAGCCATTGAGTCTGCCGGGATGCAGGCGGGGATGCCTGTCGGGCCATTGGCGCTCTCTGACGAGGTTAGCTTGAGTTTGATGCAGCATATCCGCGAGCAAACCCGCCAGGATTTTGAGGCAGAAGGCAAGACAATGCCAGACCATCCCAGTTATCGGGTGTTGGATGTGATGGTGGGGGAAAACGGCCGTTATGGCAAAGCCAAAGGAGCCGGTTTCTATGAATATCCAGAAAACGGCCGTGCCAAATATTTGTGGCCTGCATTACAAACTTTGTTTCCCCCACAAACAGAAAAGCTATCTCCGGAAACCATGATTGAACGGATGATGTTCATACAAGCATTGGAAACAGTGCGCTGTTACGAAGAGCGCGTCCTGACTTCAGTAGCAGATGCCAATATCGGCTCCATTTTTGGCTGGGGTTTTGCACCATTCAAAGGGGGCACACTGCAATACATCAACGACTTCGGCCTGGCAGCCTTTGTTATACGCAGCCGAGAGTTGGCAAAAATATATGGACCACGCTTTGAACCGCCGGCTTTGTTAGAGAAAATGGCAAAAGCGGGAGAAAGGTTTTAAACCATACTAACCATTCACGCCGTTAAAATGCTCAGAAACAGTTTAATCAATGTGTTCTAGCACTTCTTCAATCGCCTGCCACACACGTTCGCCAATACTTTTGAGGAGTTGATGATTAGGTGGCACAATTGGACTATCGCTCTCCTGCTTCCCAATATACAAACCACGGCTCAATTCCACCATCAGCCAGGGTTTATAAGCGCCCCCATACAGACGCATCGCCCAACCGCCAAGATACGGCGCATTTATAGCATACGGCGCACCAGACTCAGTTAGATCGGGAATATCAGCCAACAGTTCGCCCAGTCGCTCACCAAAAAACCGCGTGGCAGCAGGAGGAGCCGTAATATGCCCCCAACTTTCACGTCGTTCACCTTGCTCGTCTCCCAAATTACTAGAAGATACACGAGGTCGCAACGCTGCTGGATCATCGTAGGCAGTCGGCCCCAAAGCAGCCATACTGTGACAATCCACAATTAATTTTACGGCCGGATCATCAACAATCGCCGTCAATTTTTCGTGCCAGGGACGCCAATATTTGCTAATGAGTGAATTCACCAATTCCAAATCTGGCTCCTGCCCCTTATGGAATACAGGTACGCCATAACTGGATTGTGTCTTAATAGCACCATCACCCAGGCGGTGATGCAAAGCAGCATCATCTGGCCGATTTACATCCAAGATGCCGCGTGCATAGGGGAAATTCATCCAATGCAGCACTCTATGTTGATAATCA